>CACXBN010000330.1 GCA_902765885.1 uncultured Ruminococcus sp.
AATCACATACGGTATTCTCTTTCATACCTGTATACCTGTCTATGATTTTTTGAAGATTGTCTATAAGCAGCAAATCCTCAGGATTATTGATCTTTACTATTTGTTTTCTGTTTTCCGTAATAACAGTAATTTCATCAGAACTGTCTTTATTTTTGCTTTCAAATATTTTGAGGTATTCTATGAAATCTTCAGGTGAGCAGTTCTTGAGCAATCTGTAAATAGGTTCAAATACAAGTGATTCGTCTTTTATATCGGTAATTTCACATAATGCATATCTTGACGGATCGTTTTCAGATGCACCTTCGCTTTTTCTTTTTTTCCAGAATGATTTTGCCGCTGCTAGAGAATGATTGCCGTCACCGACAGCATAAACTATACCATCACTATTTGTTTCATATTTCTCAATCAAAGAATCCAGAGAAGCTGCGTTTGTTCCCGATATAGAATATCCTTTGATATGGCCGCCGTTCATCATAAGCTCAAAGTCATATACGGGATCAAGTCTTGTGGATATTTCTCTGGCTTTTTTATATATTCCTTCATTTTCGTTTGTGAGTATCAAAATGTGAGGAAGTTCAATAACAGCATTTGATCTGATCTTTTCCCTTGCAGGTATTCTTGAGACAACTGTGGCTTCTGTTGGTCTTACTTTTGATTTTGAACAACTGTTATAATCATATTCTTCGAGATCTATTATGCCGATTATTCCATGGCGTATTTTACCGGATGGCAATGTTCTTTCAACATAAACATATCCGTCAATAATCTGAAAATCATTCTCATTAAAAGAATTCATGTTTCGGAATATTTCGTCCGAATGTTCCTTTTCCATATCTGTGCCGAGGAATGCCTCGGGCATAATGTAATCGTATGTAGATCTGTTTTTATCTATAATTTTGATACATTCTTCCCAGTATTCGACCTCAGAAGTAAACTGGTCACAGGCTATAACAGACCACTTAGACATCCTGTCATGGTCTGACGTAAATTCAGGCAATAAGATTTTTCCTCTGTTAAATATCATTTTTTTGTCCTTTTATTAATTATTTAAACTGACTTGCATAAAGACTGTAATAAAATCCTTTGAGGATCATAAGCTCTTCGTGAGTTCCCTGCTCTACTATTTCTCCATGATCTATGACAAGTATGCTATCCGCGTTTTGCACAGTAGACAATCTGTGGGCAATAACGAATGACGTTTTCCCTTTCATGAGCTCCCTGATGGCATGTTGTACATGTCTTTCCGTATTGGTATCAACATTGCTTGTAGCCTCGTCCAGTATAAGCATATTTGTATCGTAAAGCATGGCTCTTGCTATAGTTAAAAGCTGTTTTTGACCTTTTGAAATATTTCCGCCGTCTTCTGAGATGATAGTTTCATAACCATTCGGCAGCTGCATGATATAATTGTGTATTCTTGCTGCTTTTGCTGCTTTGATAACTTCTTCTTTTGAAGCATTTTCATTTCCGTATGCTATATTAGCATAAACAGTCCCTTCAAACAGCCATGAATCCTGCAGAACCATTGCAAAATTCTTTCTGAGGCTTTCCATGGTATATTCTCTGTTATCGAGACCATCGACCTGAAGACTGCCGGAATTAACATCATAAAACCTCATCAGAAGATTTATAATGGTTGTTTTTCCGGCACCGGTAGGTCCGACAATCGCAACAGTTGATCCGGGCTTTGCAATGAAATTAATGTTTCTGAGTATAGTTTTCTCAGGAATATATCCGAAAGTTACATCCTTGCTCTCTACATGTCCATCACAATCAGCGAGAGTTACGGCATTGTAAATATCTTTTACTTCTTCAGGCTGATCAAGAAGGTTAAATACTCGTTCTGATGCAGCAAGTGCGGAAAAGATCTCATTAATGATATTTGAAATTTCATTGATAGGACCAGAAAATTTTCTGCTGTACAGAATGAAACTGGATATTTGTTCGAGTCCTACTATTCCATACAGATATAATAATGCTCCTCCCATACCTATTGCAGCGAGACCGAAGTTGGAAATCATTCCGATAGTCGGTCCCATAGTCATCCCCAGGCTGTCGGCATCTCTGTAGGCTTCAGCAGCATTTTTGTTGATTTCACTGAATCTCTCGGAAAAAGTACCTTCCTGAGCATATGCCAGAATGGTTTTTTGTCCTGTAAACATTTCCTCGGCAAATCCGTTCATTATTCCATAATTCGCACTCCTTTTGGAATACAACGGACGGGTTCTTTTTGACATGAACCTTGTGAAAAGAACAGATACGGGAATCGTAAAAATCATAAACAAAACAAGTGGAGGAGAGATGATTATCATCATTATAAAGCATCCTGCCACAGTCACAGAACTTGTTAGAATCTGAATAACATCTGTCGACAAACATGTCGTAACCACATCGATATCATAACTGACACGGCTTATTATATCACCTGCCTGATTACGGTCAAAAAACCCGACGGGGAGACACATCAGTTTGTCAAATACATCTTTTCTCATGTTTTTTCCGATGCTTCTTCCTACTCTCGTCATGCTTATCGAGACAATAAAGTTAAGAATATTGGAACCGACATATACAGACAGCATTAATATTGTGAAATGGATGACTTTATCCATATCGACCATACCTTTGCCTTTGTTTATGCCTTCTTCTATAACTCCTATGGCACTGCCGGCAAATCTCGGCCCCATTAAATTGCCGAAATTCGAAAAAATGGCAAGTATCAACAGGACTAATACTATTAATCTATATGTTTTAACATAACCGAGCAGTCTTTTGAGTGTTCCTTTGGCATCTTTAGGTTTCTGTTTTATAGTGCCACGATCTCTTCTGCCTGTCATATTTCCTCACTCCTCAAATGAACCCATTTGAGCTTCAAATGTTTCTTTATAGATTTTGCAGGTATTGATCAGATCTTCGTGTTTACCAAATCCGATGCAGTGACCATTGTCAAGGACCATGATTTTATCCATTCCCATTATACTCGATATTCTTTGTGCTATCATGATCATAGTTGCATCAGGATAATGTTCCTTTATTGCTTTTCTCATGTTTGAATCTGTTTTATAATCAAGCGCCGATGAGCTGTCGTCAAACACCAATATATCAGGACGGCCTACAAGAGCTCTTGCAATGAGAAGACGCTGCTTTTGTCCACCGGAAAGATCTGCTCCTTTGATTCCGGCTACATAATCAAGCTGCTGCGGAATGTTTTTAATAAAATCTGCTGCCATGGAATCTTCAGCTGCTTCCCAAATTCTCTTATCATCAAATTGTCTTCCGAAGGCAATATTTTCCCGAATTGTATCATTAAAGATCATATCATTCTGAAAAACAGCCCCTACCATGTTTCTGAGCTCATCTTTTCTGTATGAGAGAACGTTTTTACCGTTTATGTATATTTTCCCTGAATCTGGCTCATAGAATTTCATCAGCAAATTGATTATAGTAGTTTTACCGCTTCCCGTGGGTCCTATGATACCCAAACTCTCTCCCTTTTTAAGTTCAAAATCTATGTCATCGAGTGACTTTTCGTGTTCACCTTCATAAAAACCTGATGAGTTCTCGATGGATTCATTATATGAAAAACTGACATGACTGAATTTTATATATGACCCGTCATTTATTACATCATCGGTATTTTTCAGATGTTCCTCTGTATCGGTGAGAAGAACCTTATTGATTCTGTCTGCACTTGCACTGGCTTTGGACATTGTTATGAAGATTCTGTTCATTCCCATAACACCCATGGCAACCATATTAAAGTAAGTCAGGAACGCCAATATTACACCGGGTTTTGCGAGTCCTTCGTTTACTCTGAGAGCTCCGATCAAGACGACAAGAGACAATCCTATATTGATGGAGAGCTGCATCATTGGCCCGGGAATTGCCATTACTGTCGTTGCTTTGATATCCTGTTTTGTGAGTTCTTCATTGACGGATGAGAATCTGTTCTTTTCGTATTTTTCCTTGCTTAATGCTTTTACAACTCTGATGCCTGTAATGTTTTCACGCATCACACGCACCACATTATCAAGTTTTGATTGAACAGCGGTAAAAAGAGGAATTCCTTTTGAAGATACAAAAAAAATTATTGCGATGAGAACAGGAAGCATTACAACCATGATCAGTGCGAGTTTTGCATCCATTATCATTGAAACTATCACACCGCCGATCAGCATCATGGGAGCTCTTACACAAAGAGTCTGAAACTGCTGTACAGACGACTGTACATTATAGCTGTCTGAAGTCATTCGGCTTATGATGCTCGGAAGGCCGAATGAATCAAACTGCTTCCCTGTCAGGTTTACTGTTTTTTCGAAAAGTCTTTGTCTTATATCATAAGAAATATGATGAGCGTTATTAACCGCACGTCTGTTTGCGGTCACGTTTAAAAATCTGCACAGAAGCGCTGCAACAAACATCAAAAGTCCCCACAATACAACAGTTTTAATATCTTTGCCGGGGACAACATCATCTATTATATGTTCGAGTATATACGGAAGAGAAAGTTCGGATAGTGTGGCAAACAGCTTTATGATTATTGCGAGGAAGACATATCTGCCATATTTCATTAAGCTTTGAAATATCAGTTTCACTGCTTCTTTACATCTTTCATATTTTATATTTATTCATTCAAATTTCTTTAGCAATTATATAATAATAAACAATATATTTCTATCATTAAATATAATAAATTTTAAGATAAATATACAGTTTTGGTCGACATAATAACGACAAAAATAAATTCAAAAAGTGTATATTTGGTATATTTATTCATTGACTTTAAGATTGTCAGCAAATATAATATCAAATAAGTATTTTTTTACTGAGGTTTGGATAAGTGAACAAGTTTGCGGATGATATAAAAGTAGTTAAATTCGGTGGAAGCTCTCTTGCAGATGCTGAGCATTTTTCCAAGGTTAAATATATAATCGAAAAAGATCCAAAAAGAAAATATGTGATCCCTTCAGCGCCTGGAAGAAGATTTGATAAAGACGAAAAAGTTACGGATCTTCTGTATGAATGTTATTCCAACGCAGAATCAATCGGAAATATAGATGAAATATTTCAAAAGGTGATATCAAGATATGAATCCATACTTCAGGACCTGAAACTGGATCTTGATCTTACCGAAGAATTTCAGCATATAAAATGGTCTATTCTTCACCATGCAGGCAGAGATTATGCAGCAAGCCGCGGTGAGTACTTAAACGGATTGATCCT
>CACXBN010000331.1 GCA_902765885.1 uncultured Ruminococcus sp.
TATCTCTGCCTGACATCCGCATTCTGCGCCTGATATACTTGCATTAGTCCTTATTACATTGCCTACTATCGCTGCAACAGCAAGCGCATCGAGGATCTCTTCTTCAGGGAATCCGCGGTCGTTGTGCATGTAATACATTACTGCGGGAAGTACTCCGCAGCTTCCGCATGTGGGGGCTGTTACAACTATATGTTCATCTGCGTTCTCTTCGCTCACGGCATAAGCATATGATGCTATGACACGGTTCATGGTAACGTCCGCGCTTTCGTTATAGCATCTTTTCTCATAGAGGATTTTGGCTTTTCTGTCTACTCCGAGTCCGCCTGGAAGAATTCCTTCCGCCTTAAGTCCCCTGTTGATGGAGTCTTTCATCGCTTCCCATACCGTTTTCAGATATGATCTTATGGAAAAATCTTCCATTCTGTAGATGAATTCACTGAGATTCAGACCTCTTTGTCTGCACAGGTCAATGATCTCCGTAAAGTTTTTCTGAGGGTATAGTTCTATATCCTCATCTGATTCTTCTCCTTCGATCCTGATTGAGCCTCCGCCTATACTGAAAATAGTATTTGTTCCTATTATTTTCCCGTTTTTAAAAGCTGTAAATTTCATTGTGTTCGGGTGAGGAAGATCCTTTGTGTCTCTGTCGAATATTACTTCTGCATTAGGAATAATCGTCTTGATTGCCTTTCCGGTCCCGTGTCCCTCTCCGGTAAACGCAAGTGAACCGTAAAGTATGACCTGCCAGGCATCGGCATCAGGAAATCTCTGTGAGAAAATCTGAGCTGCATGATAAGGGCCTACGGTATGAGAGCTTGATGGGCCGTTACCTATCTTATATACGCTTTTAATGCTTTTCATGTGCTTACTCCTTGAAGTTATTCGCCTCTGATCCTTGAGGCATATTGAGACCAGAAATAATTGAGCTTGTATTCGTCGATGCTGTTCTTTGGTACATATATATAGGCATCAGTACCAGAAAGCAGTGAGTTTCCCGTCTGAATCCGGGAAGGGGATTCATTTAAAATAATTATTCTTTTAAGTTCATGGCAGCCTGAAAAAGAATTGTCATAGAGTGCTGTTATGTTTTCCTGTATCACTATTTCTTCAGCACTGCACGAAATATTCTCTATGATATATACGGGTTTTCCGTTGTGAGATGAGGGAACGATGAGTTTTCTCTGCCCGGCATCAATGACGCCCGATATCGCATATCCGTCTGAATAATCTGAATAAACAAAGCAGTCTTCCATGCTGTTGTCTCCATCAAAGACAGGGTGGAGGGGGAGGGCAGGAGGCGCGGGTATTTCTATCGAAGTTTTCGATGTATCGCCAAAAACCGCTTTTAAAGCTCTGACAAGGTTTCTGCTGTTTAATACGGCTCCGGAATAATTAAGGTGAAAATTAGTGTCAAAGAACCACTCTTCATCCATTATGCTTTCCGCAGGATCTCCGAGCACGGGAAAATCAAGCTTGTCAGCTATAAAGTCATAAAACGATTCAATGCTGCCATCCGTTACAGACAGCCTGTTTAAAGGGCATATACGGTAAAAGAATGTAATGCCACGGCTTTCGAATTTTCCTGCATATTCATTGACCATCTCTATATAATCATCAGAAACGGTTTCAGGACTCAGCGAAACTGGCATTGATGGGTCGTAATAAGCTGGGAGTATATTGCTTTCTCTGACGGAAGCGATTATGTCACAGTAATCATTGAAGGAGGCTCTTCTGTATACCTCATCTGATTCGGGAATTCCCGAGATGATGTACCCTAGTTTTTTCAGGGAAAACGACGGAAGTTTGCCTATCATGGCCCTGAAATCTTTCGGACGGAGACTGAATGTCAGATCAAATGCGCCGTCTGATCCCTCAAGGAACATTTCAGGATTGAAATAGTCAGACAATGTCTGCCTGTTTTGCTCAGGCATAAGAATTACAACATCACCGGAATGAAGGAGCGGTTCTGCGAGAGAAAGCATGGAACCTGTGCCAAGACCTGCATATAACCCGAAATTAACGATTTTATAACCGTTCAGCTCATTTTCCATGAGTCTGCTGTCTATTCCGAATGCAGCGCCGCTTCCGCCTATAACGACTATACGGTTTCCTTCTGTTTCCTTCAGTCTTTCAACTTTATACCTGAGCTCTCCCAGAAATGTGTCTTCATATACGGGAGGGAGCACTACGGTGCAGAACAGAAAGAACAAAGGTACGAGCAGGATTATTACAGATAAAATAATAATAAACTTTTTCATCGTCCGCTAAAACTGGAAATATATGAACAGGTTGTCGGCTCCTGTGTCAAGGCCAATGAACCATGCTATGGCTATCGAAAGAATGAGGAACCAGTTAACTGTTATGTTTATGGGATTGTCTTCATGTTCTTTTCTTCTGTCAATGAGAAACAGAGCAACAAGTGCAAGAGGTATTATTATGAGCCGCGGAACGGTGAGTCCCATATTTGAGACGGCAAGTGGAATATTCCATGTAGTGAATATCCTGCTCATCATCGTCAGAGCATCCGGTATTGATGGGGAGCGGAAAATGAACCAACCGAAGAAAATAAGTATGAGCGCGGGAATCTTATAATTCTTTTTAGGCAGAAATCTTTCGATTACAAGAAGAATTCCGTTATATAGTCCCCATATGATGAATGTCAGGTTGGCCCCGTGCCATAATCCGCTCAGAGTAAACACTATGAGAGTGTTGATGATCTGTCTGGCCTTTCCGTGACGGTTTCCTCCGAGAGGAATATAGAGATAGTCCCTGAACCATCTTGTTAGACTGATATGCCATCTTCTCCAGAAGTCTCCGATGCTGGTGGCTGAATACGGAGAATCAAAGTTTTTGGTAAGCTTAATTCCGAGCATTTTTGCCGAACCCAGGGCTATTTCCGAATATCCGGAGAAATCGCAGTATATCTGTATTCCGAAAAGTACTGTCGCCAGTATTACCGAAAATCCTTCAGCTTCGGTGGGGGAAGAGAATACTTTATCTACCGACGATCCTATAATGTCTGAAATTACGACTTTTTTGAAAAATCCCTGAACCATTATCTCAAATCCCGTTCTGAGATCCTCATGGGAGGCTCTTTTGCCTTCACGCAGCTGGGGAAGGAGGTCATTAGGGCGTTCGATCGGGCCTGCAACAAGCTGAGGGAAAAAACTCACAAACAGAGCGTAGTATCCGAAATGCCTTTCTGCGGGGAATTCTTTCTTATACACATCGATTACGTAACTTAATGTCTGAAAAGTGTAAAAAGATATTCCTATCGGAAGAATAATCTCAAAACTTGTTCCGAGAAAGAAATTCATGTATTTGAACACAAAAAGAGTACCTAGACTTGCGATAAGTGTAAGGGTCAGGAGAGCTGTCCTGGCGCCTTTGGCTTTACTCTTTTCAATGCCCAGTGCAGACAGATAGGAAACTGCAGTCGTTCCGAGTATCAAAGTGACGAGCCACGGGTTCCAGCTCATGTAGAAATAGTAGCTGGAAACTAGAAGCGGTATCCATTTGTATTTTGAAGGGACAAAGCGGTGAATCAGAAGAACAACAGGGAAGAAGACGAGGAACTGGAATGAGTTGAAATTCATTTTTCAGCCCTCCGTGCAAATATCAAAAGTATGATCGAAACACAGATGACCGGTATGAGAATCACTTCATATGACAAACCAAAAAACAGGCCTGTCAAAACAAAAATTACCGCAAATACGCAAAGCAATATCATTATTACAGCCTGTTTTTTCATGTGTTTATCCTCTGATTCTGATATATTCACAACAGTATTATATCTTATTGTGGCAATAAAAACAATTTGTTCTTAGATGAGGGAGATTGTTGCTCTGAAAGACTTTGCAGGAAAACAGGACTAGAGAGCCCTGTTTTCCTGTTCTGAAACATACTCGGTATTCTTGGGCGGGAGAGGAATAAGCATGGATGTCTTTGCCTTGTAATCCTCATAATCAACACGTCTTTCCATATTGTGCTTTTCCATCATTGGGATCGATATGAATATGAAGAGTGCGATAATGAGAAGGAACCCCAGTCCGTAATACCAGATATCCCTTCTGAGAGAAAGAAACACGAGGAAGATTCCGCACCAGAACATTAGTTCTCCAAGATAGTTCGGATGTCTTGTGTATTTCCATATCGATTTACGGCAGGTGAGCTTTTTGCCGCTGTTTTCTCTGAGAAACTCATGTATGGCCTTGTCGGACACATATTCAAGTCCGGTTCCCGCAAGCATGACAATAAGCCCGACAAATATTTTAGGTGTGAAGGTCTCTACCTGGATCGAAAAGATGGCACCGACGAGTCCCGCATATACAACGATCGTAGGTATAAACTGAAGACCTGCAAAATTGATTAAGGCAAACGTAAGCTTTCCGTATTTCTGACGATATTTGGCATATCTCCAGTCTTCATGTCCCAGGCCCTTGTATGTCGCTGCCCAGTTTGCCGTAAGGCGAAGCGCCCAGACAAACACGAACAGTGTGATGAAGAAAGCATTAGCGTTATACAGCTTATACTTAATTATCGCGATGACGAGCATAACAGGCGGCGCAACGCTCCAATAGGGATCATAAAGGGATGTATCAGGGTAGAAGCATGTGACGATATATATAACGAGAGTTGCGGTTGCGGTAAAGGCTGCAAGCGAGGCAAATATGTTTTCAATACGTATAAACGGAATAAGTGCTATCGCGAAAGCGGCTATATAAAGGATTATATTCAGTATTATTCCTCTTGTCTTTTCCTTCACGGCTTAGTCCTCCGGACATAAATTTTTAAGACATTCGTCAATGATAACGGTAACCACGCTGCCGAAGCAGTGATTAAGGCTGGAGTGCGGCAGCCAGTGCTCCCAGAATGTGCCTGTCATGCGTGCCATCTTCAAAAACAGCTTTTTTGCAGTCAGCCAAAGCCAGATTATATTTTCCGTAATACA
>CACXBN010000332.1 GCA_902765885.1 uncultured Ruminococcus sp.
CACAAAAGCGACGTGAGGTGATTTTTTAATCATTTTGCACGCTGACACTCGTGACTTGAATCATGAGATACAGCCCGCTCTTTTGATCCTTTTGAGATAAAAAAGCAGAAATAATTTGAAATAATGAATGCGGGTTATGGCATAGCCATCTATCTTTGACAGCGCGTCCGATTCGCCCGCACTCCAAGCGGAAGACCGTTTGTCAAAACACTGGTTGGAACATAAAAGATTGTATTATTCCTGCCAGTCTGGGAATAGCTCCCATATCATTCTTAAGAATAATTTCATCTACGGTATGGGAAATTATATGATTCCCTGTCATATTCTCTCAATGAGATACGGGAGAACAGGTTCAAATTTCACGCCATACCAATGGTCGGGATCATCAACTGTGTTCTCTATGCACTTTACCGTGTAATCTGCGGCAATTGCAGCGGATTCATATGCGCTGTTCCCGCTCATGAATGCTCCGACAAAGGCTGAAGCGTAAACATCTCCGGTACCGTGGCTGCCCCTCGGTAGTTTTACATGCCTGTAATATTTTGTTTCCGTTTCATTTGCGACAACTACTCCGGTCGTTGTGCTGTCATAGCTGACACCTGTAAGTATCACATTTCCGCATCCGGAACCAAGCAGCGCGCCTACGAGGTCTTCTATATAGCTTTCATCATACTTTTCTTTGTATTCTCTGCCTGTCAGGTAGCAAGCTTCAGTAATATTAGGGATTATATAGTCGGCGGAAAACGCAAGCTTTTTCATTTCTTCAACATATTCAAGGTCAAACAGAGGATAAAGTTTTCCGTTGTCAGCCATTGCAGGATCAACGAAAGTTACCGCATCGTCTTTTTTCAGTGTATCAAATATTTCCCTTACGTACTCTATCTGCCTGATACTTCCGAGATACCCAGTATATATCGCATCAAATTTAATATTCTCCTTCTCCCAGTGCTTTCTGATTTCCGGTATATCGTCAGTGAGATCCCTGAAGGTAAATCCCTTAAAACCCGCGGTATGGGTCGAAAGGACTGCAGATGGCAAGATACATGTCTCGTGTCCTGCAGCTGACAAAATCGGCAGCGCAACCGTGAGTGAACACTGCCCCACGCAGGAAATGTCCTGAATCGTAAGTATTTTTTTATATGCTTTCATATTTTTTCTCCTGTAACTATTTACTTTTTCATACCGATATCTTACAATTAATCTGATGATATTTAAATATTCAAATTTATATTTTTTTATATGACCAGATGAAATACAATATATCCAAAAACTCTAAACAAAAAGCATATATGCAGCTCTATCTCGAGGTCAGGCGGGAAATTCTCGAAGGAAAGCTGAAATACGGTTCAAAACTTCTTTCTAAAAGGCTCATGGCCGAGGAATGCGGCGTCAGTGTTGTCACCGTTAAAAGCGCATATGATATTCTGTGCGATGAAGGTTACGTGGAGTCAAGGGAAAGAAGCGGGTACTATGTTATTTACCGCTCTACGGATTTTATTTCCGTTCCCGAAGAGCCGCATGATACAGTTCTTTCAGGAAGCTATATTCCGTCAAAATACGATTTTCCCTTCTCGGTACTCGCCAAAACCATGCGAAAAGTGATAAGCGACAGAGCTCAGGGCATTCTGACAAAGTCGCCTAACAATGGGATGAAGGAGCTCAGGGAAGCAATTGCTTCATACCTTGACAGAAGCATGGGGATTCGCTGCGGTGAAAGGCAGATCATAATAGGATCCGGTGCTGAATATCTTTACAGTCTCATAGCACGTCTTTTTTCCTTTGTGTTCGGAAACAGGTGTATATTCGCTATAGAGAAACCGTCATATGAAATGATAAAAAAAGTATATACGGCCAGCGGATTTGAATGCGAAGAACTTGAGATTGGAAAACACGGTATCAGAACAGGTGCTCTTGAAAGCTCGAAAGCAAATGTACTTCACGTGACGCCGTTCAACTCCTACCCGAGCGGAATCACGGCAAGCGCGACTAAGCGCGCCCAGTACCTTGACTGGGCAAATAAAAACAATGCTTTCATAGTCGAAGACAATTACGAATCAGAGCTGACGGTGTCATCAAAGCCGGAGGACACTCTGTTCTCACTGTCAGACGGAAACGTCATTTTCCTGAACACTTTCTCCCAGACCATCTCCGCATCGATGCGTATAGGCTATATGGTCCTGCCTGAAGCGCTGCTTGATATTTTCGAAAAAAATCTTGGCTTCTTCTCATGTACGGTTACGGTTTTCGAACAGTATGTTCTCGCAGAGCTGATAGAAAGCGGAGAATTTGAAAGACATATAAGCAAGGTAAGACGGGCAAAAAGAAGATCCATGGTCTAATATGCACGAAAAGACTGCAGGGGCACTTGTCATTACGACAGCGCCCCTGCAACTGCTATTATATTTGTTTTTTATCTTCCGGAATTATCGCAAGCACTGAAAGATTCCAGAAGCCTGACCAGAATAGATTTCAGTGTGACGGCTTCTTCAACACTGAGGGATACACATGATGCAACTTCGCCCGGAACAGCGAGTGCCTTTTCACGCATTCTCATACCTTCGTCTGTTACCGTAGCTAAGAGGACTCTTTCGTCTTCCGATGACCGATGACGCTTAAGATACCCTTTGGCCTCAAGACTCTTCAGAACAGGGGTCAGTGTGCCGCTGTCAAGAAAGAGTCTTTCGCCCAGCTTTTTTACGTTTACTTCCCTGTTCTCCCACAATACCATCATTGCTATATACTGAGTATATGTCAAATCAAGTTTTTCAAGAAACGGACGATACAGTCTTATCACTTCCTTGGAAGCAGCATAAAGCGGGAAACACAACTGGTTGTCCAGCTTAAGAACATCATATTTATCCATGATTCAAGCCTGCTTTTTCTGATCATCTGCCGCTTTTCTTACAGCTATGGCAAGCTGATCTGCACACGATGTGCTGCGCGGACCGCATGTGTTTCCTTTGAGATATGATTCAATCTGACTTACAGTCATGCCATCAACAAGCTTGGATATAGCTTTGAGATTGCCGTTACAACCGCCCTGGAATTTCACATTGGTGATAACTTCGTCGTTTATATCAAAGTTGATGGATCTGGAACATGTACCATTGCAATTATATGTGTAGTTCATTTCAGAGTACGCTTTCTACCTTTTCTGTAACTGTTTTCATATCTGTTGTCGGTTCAAAACGGTCAACGATATTTCCTTCCCTGTCTACAAGGATTTTGGTGAAATTCCACTGAATGGTTCCCGCTGAGGTATATGCCTTGTTGTTTGCTTTTGCTGCCATCGAAACCATCTTGGCTTTGAATCCTTTTCCGAATCCTTCGAATTTTGTGTTGTCTGTAAGGTATTTGTAAAGAGGAGATGCATCAGGACCATTCACATCGATTTTTGCAAACTGCGGGAATGTGATTCCGAATCTGCCCTTGCAGAATGTGTGGATCTGCTCATTGTCGCCAGGTGCCTGATTTGCAAACTGATTGCACGGAAAATCAAGAATTTCGAGGCCGTCTTCATGATGTGCGTCATATAACTTCTGAAGATCTTCATACTGAGGTGTGAATCCGCATCCTGTAGCGGTATTGACGATAAGAAGAACTTTCCCGCGGTAGTTTTCCATAGGGATTTCGCTTCCGTCGCGAGCTGTGATATTGAAATCGTAAATAGACATTTTCTTCCTCCTGTTTGTGTTTTGATTGTGTACAATTTAATTATACTCAATCTTTCTTCTTTGTCAATACTTTTTAATAATTATTTTAATACCATTATTATTTACAATAAAGCTCTATTGGTCATCGTTTGCTGTCCACTACTTTGCTTGGTTTGTTTTGTTACACAAGTTTGACAACTGTATTGTGATAAACTAGGGCAATCGCATAAAA
>CACXBN010000333.1 GCA_902765885.1 uncultured Ruminococcus sp.
TCTGTGTAGTTCCAGGAGCTACAGATGTAATCATGCCGTTCGCATCTACAGTTGCTACAGATTCGTTTTCACTTGTAAATACAAGATCTGACAGAGCAGAAATAACAGGCTTAACCGTTGCTTTGATTTGATGTGTGCCACCTGTCTCAAGATTAACCACATATTTATCTAAGGCTATATCTACTGCAAGTCCGTTACCAGGAACCTCAAGCAAACAATCGTTACCATAACTATTACTTGTTTTTTCAAAGGTTACAATTTTATTGTTGATACAACCATAATATAATCCTCCATAATTAACAGGAACTGTATCCGGCAATACTGATTCATCGTAGTTTACGACCTTTCCATCTTTATCCTTATGAATACCGAGCCAATAATCTGAATTATAGTACAGCTTATTAATGATAAATGAAAACTCCTCGTCTGAATCTATACATGCCATAGAACCTCCCATTAATCTGGCATATCGGTCATAATCTGAGAAAAAATGCGAGCCAAGCCTGCCATTTGAAGAAAAATCATCTCTTCCGTAGGTATACTTAAAAGGTTTACTAGTTATATAGAATCTATCTAAATTAGGTTCATAAAAAATCTGTTGAATATTCAACTCTGTGTCGTTATACTCCGCAGTGTAAGCCGACACTCCACCACCTTCACTCCCATCAGCAATATCATTGTTGCCATAGAACATGCAGTTTGTGAAAGAAGAATCATTGTTAAATAAAAGTTTTGAATCTATGAACGCACATCTATCATACACCCCATTTTTTATTAACGTCTTTGCTGTATTAGATGGGCCCAATTTATAAAAAGTACATTCAGCAGCATTTCTAATACTTATAGATCCAAAATCTGAACGCGATTCCACATTTCCATTATACAATACCCTATAGTAGATAGAAGTTTGTGGATATACCTGCTTGAACACACAGTTATTAGCCCTTTCAATCTTCAGATAGGAATTGGCCACATTCGTATATTCCAATGATACGAATCCGGAATCAGACGAAAAAATCTCCACCCTGTAACGATCCATCCAATTGCTCGGGAACAGCTCAATGGGTTCCTCTTCAGTCCCTCTACAGAGGAATTGACCTTGAACCTTCAGATATGTGATAGCAGTATCCGCATATGAATCATGAGGATCGTTAGTCCAGAACTGGATTTTGGTGCCAGGTTCTACCGTTACCGTAGCACCTTCCATTATGATGGTCGAATTAGGGATAATGTAATAATTATCTGAGGTAAGTGTCATGTCTTCCGTGATCTTATTTGGCAAAATGACTCCATTACGTACCACTAAAACGATTTTCCCTTCACCTGTGTAGGTCGTTGTATCGCTCTCATCAAGACCGTTCTTGCTATTAATGGAAATATTCAATGTGATCGTATAGTCATTAGGGCAGTTGTCTGCTATCTTGAGATAGAAGGGTTTCTCCCAACCTGACCACTTGTCATTATTGATGATCCTTCCGGCATCCTGCTCGGAATATGTTCCTACTGAACCATAGTTAACGTCGTTATTGAGGATCGTGACATAAGGATTGGTCACGCCGAGATTGTTTGTAGCATTGATGGAAACAACGGTATCCTTACTCATTCCCCAACGGTTGCGGAGGGTGAATCCGAGAGCAACCACCTCACCGTTATCGATGATACCGTCTCCATTGTTAACTTCTGTTGCTTCTGCCGCTATTCC
Organism: uncultured Ruminococcus sp.; assembly: GCA_902765885.1. Taxonomy (GTDB): domain Bacteria; phylum Bacillota; class Clostridia; order Oscillospirales; family CAG-272; genus UMGS1696. The sequence goes on from CACXBN010000333.1 coordinate 1,703, forward strand.
ATCTGTATCCGCTGTGAAGCCAGCAGTATCGAAGATCGTATAATCAGATACGGAAATCTCCGGCTCAGGCATATTGGTAAACGAATTTATATAGTTTACTCTTCCAGGGATGTTATGGATATTTCCATTTACAGTATGTCTCTGCGGATTGCAGCAGCTTACCGTATTCTCGCTGGTACCCGAGATCTGTCCATATATAAACTTGGTTGGATAGGTATCGGGATCATTGAACATGCTCCTGAGAAGAGCTGCCTGAGCTGCAACCACGGGAGATGCCATGGATGTTCCGCTTAATGAAGCATAGCGGTCTCCTGGAATCGTGCTCATGATATCGTTACCGGGAGCGTATACTTCATATTCGTTATTGTTGAATCTTCTTGTATCCCAGTTTGAGAAGCCGGATTCCACATCGTTTATGTCCGAACTCATTACGCCTAGAACGAACTTGTAGTCTCCGGGATAGTTGGGAGCAGGGATTGGATAGTAATCAGCTGCCTCATTCGGCATCCCATCATTACCTGCCGCAGCAACCAGAACGCATCTTGAATAAGCAGTCTCAAGAGCATCCCTTACAGCTACGGAGCTTGCACCGCCACCGAATGACATGTTGATTACGTCTGCGCCTTCACTGTATGCGTAGATGATGGATTCCGCAATGTTGCTCTGGAGGAAATATCCGGAAGCGTCACCTGCCTTTACGGGCATTACCTTCGTGTTATATGCGATTCCCACTACGCCGATATCGTTGTTTTCGGCCGCGATAATACCAGCCACGTGTGTGCCGTGACCATGATCGTCCATGCCAGAGCCGTTCTTGGAAGTCATGTCGACTCCATAGTAGTCGTCAACGTATCCGTTATCATCGTCGTCTATATTGTTATCGGGTATTTCGTCATTGTTGACCCAAATATTCTTAAAGAGGTCTCTGTGATTGTAGTCAACGCCGGTATCGATGACAGCTACAGTTACGCTGCTGATTCCGCCTGCGCTGATGCCGTTTTCCTCAAGGTAGTCCCATGCAGCCTGGATACCGCACGACTTCAGCACCCACTGCTGATCAGCCATCTCATTTGTGGTTACCGCCTCGGAGATCGGATCAGTATCGATGGATGCGGGTTCACTCTTGAAGTTGTACTCTGCGACCACGACTTTATCCATCGCACGTACTGCATCAATGGTCTCGTTGATGTCAGCATCCTTAAGAAGATATGCCACATACCAGTCGCCTGTCTCGGTCTGGAACATAGGCTCCAGTTTGCCTACGCCTGCGTCCTTAAGCTCCTTATCAACTGTTCCTCCAAAGGACTTCGCAAACTTGATGAGGATTTGGTTGTCTGCATACTCGACTTCTCCGCTCTCGAAGATCTCCGGTTCAGAGATATCAAAAGGCACCTTCTCCGGATCTTCCGCTTCAGAAGGTTTAGTCTCGGGTACCGTGCTCTCGTCCTTTACTTCTTCGCCTGCAGTAGTGACCGCTTTCGGAGAATTCAGGTTGTTACCGATTGCAGTTACGATGAAGTCGTCCTCTTCAGTCTGCGCAGCCTTTTCTGCCTTCAGCGTGGCTGCGTCCATTCCTGCCGTGCCGCTGACAAAGACAGTCTCCTGCTTCAGTTCCTCGGGAGCAGCTTCATATGAAGTGTCTGCTGAAGTCACGCCCTGATTGAACACCTTGGCCGTTACGGCGGTCCCGCCATAGATGAATGCCAGTGATGTTGAACAGATAAGCAGAACTGCTATTACCAGACTTATCAGTTTGTTCTTTTTCATTGGGATTAACTCCTTTCAAATAAGTGCGAATAATATGCGGAAGCCTCTTTTACCTCAAAAACAAAAACCGATACCAAGTTTCCTTCAGTATCGGTTTTAGATCTAATCAGTCATACGCGGGCCTCTCTGATCTTGTGCATCAAGACAGCACATAAATAATAAACCTGTTCGTTTTGCCATCCCCCCAAAACAAAGAAGTCGCGCTATGTATTCAATTTCCCTCCCCTTTGGCGAAATCGAAACCCTTTCCTGCTTGCGACCCACCAAGTATATTTTAATATAATTTTGTATAAAAGTAAATAATTAAATACCTCGTTTCATTGTGCTGTATTATAACTGAAACGAAGCAATTTGTGCTGCATACCCCCTGGGGGTATGTCCTTCTTCTTTCTATAAAAAGTGTCCCTGAGAGCAGGTTTTTTGCTCCACAGGGACACATTTTTCA
>CACXBN010000334.1 GCA_902765885.1 uncultured Ruminococcus sp.
ATTCTCATTATCAAAATAAACATCAGCACCACATAGAGTGTCGTGCCAAGAAATCCGAATTTTTCGGCAAGTGTTGAAAAGATAAAGTCAGAACGGCTTCCGAACTGTCTCTGGAACTGTGTGCCGCCGTAGAACCCGGCACCCCTGAAGCCGCCTGATATAATGGTGTTTCTGCTTAAAATCGCCTGATATCCACCATCCTGGGGGTCAAGGTCGGGATTGAATCCCGCAAGGATTCTTATCTGCTGCCTTGAAGTAAGATGCGACCACAAAATCGGTGTAAGCGCTACTCCAATCAGCGCTACTCCGAGAAAATACCAGATCGAAACACCTCCTCCAAGGAACACGAACAAAACTATGCTGGAATAGACCAGCGCCATTCCAGTATCTCCCTGCCACAAAACGAGTCCTATGACTAGCCCGGCATGGAGAAGAAGCTGAAGAATGGAAAGCGGATGATTGATATTGTCCTTAAGTTTTCCGGCGTGCATGGAAAGCGTAATCAGGAAAAACACCTTTGCTATCTCAGTAGGCTGCACCGAAACCGGTCCAATTGAAATCCAGTTGTCGTTTCCGTAGCTTCCTTTTCCGAAGAACTTAACAATCAGTATCAGCACTATTATTATGCCGAAAAAAACATATTTAAGTTTTGAAAAAATAGTGTCATAATCAGAAAACGCAATAACGAACATAAAAATGAGGCTGACTACCGATGCAAGAAGCTGCACCTGAACATACCACGTTCCGTTTTCATAAGCAGGCGCCATAGCCAACAGCACTATGATGCTCATTGTATTCATAAGGAGAACGCAAACGAGAACTACCGGATCAAGCCTTTTGAATTTTTCTTTTAAACTGATGGAAAATTCTCTCATGCCTTCTCCTTTCTGAATATTTTCTGATTGACTCTATCTTATGTTGATCTTAATATGCGATGCCCCAGTACACAAGGTGTTTTGCCGGTTTGCCGCAGCATACACATTTGTCTGAAAGCTCTTCCTGTTCGAACGGTATGCATCTTGAGCCTACTCCGGTCATCTCCTTGACCTTGTCTTCACATTCTTCGTCTCCGCACCACATGGCTTTGACGAATCCGTCTCCATGACTGAGCGCTTCTTTTATTTCATCGAGTGTTGTGCATGAATAAGTTCTTCTCTTGAGGTTGTCAAGAGCTTTTTCATACATACCGTCTCTGACTTCCTTTAACTTTCTTTCGACGGTCTCTTCTATATTGTCTATGCTTACGACTTCTTTCTGCATATTGTGTCTTGTAACTATGACACACTGACCGGCTTCGATGTCACGCGGACCCATTTCTATTCTTACGGGCACGCCTTTCATCTCATATTCGGCGAATTTCCATCCCGGAGAGTTGTCGCTGTCGTCGAGCTTGACTCTGAATTTAGCAGAAAGCTTATCATAAAGAGCACGGTTTGCTTCAATGACGCCTTCCTTGTGTGCTGCTACGGGAATTACTACCACCTGAATCGGAGCTACTGCGGGAGGCAGAACAAGTCCGTTGTTGTCTCCGTGAGTCATAATGATAGCACCTATCATTCTTGTGGTTACGCCCCATGATGTCTGGTGCGGATACTGGAGCTTGTTGTCGCGGTCGGTATACTGTATGTCGAATGCTCTCGCAAACCCGTCACCGAAATAGTGGGAAGTTCCTGCCTGAAGAGCTTTGCCGTCGTGCATCAATGCTTCGATGCAGTATGTATCTTCCGCACCTGCGAATTTGTCCGACGGAGTCTTGGCACCCTTGATTACCGGAATGGCAAGTTCATCCGTATGGAAATCGGCATAAACGTTCAGCATCTGAATTGTTTCAGCTCTTGCCTCTTCTTCCGTTGCATGCATTGTATGTCCTTCCTGCCACAGGAATTCACGGCTGCGGAGGAAAGGTCTCGTCGTTTTTTCCCATCTCACCACAGAACACCACTGGTTGTACAGTTTGGGCAGATCCCTGTATGAGCGGATTATGTCCTTATAGTGTTCGCAGAAAAGTGTTTCCGATGTCGGTCTTACGCACAGTCTTTCAGTCAGCGGCTCGCTTCCGCCGTGTGTGACCCAGGCGACCTCGGGAGCAAATCCCTCGACATGATCCTTTTCCTTCTGGAGAAGTGATTCCGGGATAAACATCGGCATATATACGTTCTCATGTCCGAGAGCTTTGAATTTGCCGTCGAGTATCCTCTGGATATTTTCCCAGATTGCGTATCCGTATGGACGGATTATCATGCATCCCTTTACACTGGAGTATGCAATAAGGTCGGCTTTTGTGCAAATGTCAGTATACCACTTTGCGAAGTCCTCATCCATTGAGGTGATGTCACGTACTAATTTCTGATCGTTTTTCATGTTCAATTCCTTATATTTTTTCAAGCTTTGCGAATTTTCTCATAAGTTTTTTGGTTCCCACTTTTTCAAAAGCAACTTCAACAAGCTGGTCGCCGCCCATGTTATTGACTGACATGACGACTCCTTCTCCGAATGCGATATGCTTGACTTTATCGCCGCTATGAAGAGGAACGAGTCCTGAATGTTTTTCTTCATTGTTTGTTTTTTCCTTGAGCGCCGGAGAACGCTTTGATGTTTCATTCACGAAATTGTTCACCGGTTTCGCTTTTGGATATCTCGGGTGGATGACCTTCGGAGCGCTTACGGCTGCCACCTTCGTTTCATCATACAGGCAGTCTTCGTCGTTCTGCTCTATGCTCTTCACAAATCTCGAAACGGGATTTTTGTTCGTGAAACCGTTTATAAGTCTGCTTTCCGCATGGATAAGATACAGTTTTCTTCTTGCTCTCGTGATTGCCACATATGCAAGTCTTCTTTCTTCTTCCTCATTGCCTTCTCTCAGCGACTGGCCTGACGGGAACAGTTCCTCTTCCAGTCCGGGGAGGAAGACTTCGTTGAACTCGAGACCTTTTGCCGAGTGGATCGTCATCATAACGACAGCATCGGCGGATTCATCATATTTGTCAACATCGGCAACAAGAGCAACATCTTCAAGGAATCCGGCGAGACTTGCGTCTTCGTTTTCTCTTTCATACTGCACTGCAGCTGAGACAAGCTCCTCAACGTTACTGATTCTTTCTTCCCGTTCCTTCTTGTCGTCTATATTCTCAAGCATGCGCTTGTATCCGGTTCTCTCATACACCTCTTTCAGGAGGGCTGAAACGGAAAGAGTCGATGCTTTTTCCACAAGGCTGTCGATCATGAACACAAAATTGACCATCTGGTTTGAAGTTGCAGCAGACAGAGCGGAATATCTCTTCGCGCCTCTCAAAAATTCAAACATCGGACAGTTTTCCGAAGCAGCCAGCGCCTCTGCGATCTGAAGGGATTTGTCTCCTATGCCCCTTCTCGGTGTGTTTATGATTCTGCGGAGTCTGAGGTCATCATTCTGGTTGTTGATTACCGCCAGATATGCGACCATGTCCTTGATCTCCGCTCTGTCAAAGAAGCGAAGCCCGCCGAGCATGATGTACGGTATATTGTAATTTGTGAACGCCTGCTCGATCGCTCTTGACTGGGCATTCACCCTGTAAAGCACTGCAAAATCACCGAAGCGCTTGTTCTCGCGTCTGACGGAGGAGATGATTGAACTTGCTATAAATCTTCCTTCGTCGTTCTGGTCTGACACCTGCTTGAGAATTACCTTTTCACCGTCGTCCTTTGTCGGTCTGAGAACTTTTCCTTTTCTCTGGGTGTTTTCCCTGATCACGCTGTTTGCCGCTCTCAGAATATTTCCGCTGGATCTGTAGTTGTCTTCAAGCTTGATGATCTCGGTATTCTTGAACATTTTGTCAAAATTCAGGATGTTCTCGATGACCGCGCCGCGGAATTTATATATGCTCTGATCATCGTCGCCGACGACCATGATGTTTTTGTGCTTTGCCGAAAGCATCTTCGTGAGTTCGAGCTGAGCTTCGTTTGTATCCTGGAACTCATCGACCGAAATGTATTTGAATTTGTTCTGCAGGGTTTTCAGTACATCGTCATGATTTCTTAAAAGCAGAACAGTCTGCATGATGAGGTCATCAAAATCGAGCAGGTTCTGTGTTTTGAGAGCTTCCGAATATGCAGCGTAAACTTTGGCTATCATGCTGTACTTGGCATCGTTGCTGTTCTGGGCATAGTACTCTTCCGGCCCCATGAGCTTGTCTTTCGCCCTGCTTATTGCGTTCTGAACCGATTTAACGGGAAGAATACTGTCATCTATCCCAAGATTTTTCATGCACAGGCCGATCTGCTTTTTAGAGTCATCCGAATCGCATATCGTAAAAGCAGCTCCGTAGCCCACACGGTCACCGTATCTTCTGAGTATGCGGACGCACACGGAATGGAATGTACCGGCAGTTATCCCCTTGATCTCAGGGCTGTTCTCGCCGAACACCTTCTCAAGTCTTGTCTTAATTTCGCGTGCAGCCTTGTTCGTGAATGTTATAGCCATAACCTGCCACGGTTCCGGGGCGCCTTCGGTAAATCTGGTGAGATAATCTCCGAGCTCTTCTTTGGGAAGCTCAATGAATTTTTTCATCTCTGCAATTTCTTCCTCGGTGATTCCGGCGGGAACCTTGTCGGAGTTATATGCATTTCCATATCTGATGAGGTAAGCGATTCTGTTGACAAGGACAGTCGTTTTACCGCTTCCCGCTCCAGCAAGGATAAGCAGAGGTCCGTTTACGCAGTATACGGCTTTTCTCTGCATCTCATTCAGATTTTCGTAGTACTTGTCAAATAAAGCACGTTTCGTTTCAAGATAAAAATTCTTCAAATTAAGGTCTGCCATAAGTATCGCTCTCTTTGCCCAAATATTCAGACCATTATACCATATTTTTTCATATAATACAATTTGTAAAAGACAATTATTGATAAAATATACTAATATATAGTTATATTACAGATGAAGATTTCAGCCGATTCGGCATCATAAAAATCACATGATCAGTCTGTCCGTCCGCACCTGCACAGCCCCTGGGGAAAAGAAAAAAGGGCATCCGGCTAAACGGATACCCAAGATGTTTCTTATATGTCAGAGTCCGGCCTGAAGCTGAACTGAGACTGTTGTTTTTACTCCGGCCTGTTTAAGAATTCGGCTTTATGACGACATCGGGCTTTTCACCCTCGTTGAACTCATATATTTTTTTCAGAACTGCCAGGGCTCCGTCGATGTGATAAGCCCCGTGTATGTCAAGTTTAGGAATCGAGAGGAATATTTTGTCGCCGGACCTGAAAATAGGGTCGTATTTGTCAAGATAATTATAAAAATGCCTGTCTATCGCCCTGTCGTAGGCCTCTCCCATATCTCTTCTTCTGTTGAGCCTTACTTTCCCGTAAATGATCTTTGCTTCCTTGAAGTATCCGGAGTTTATAAGATACCCCTGACCGTAGAGATCGCCAGCCTTTCTCTCAAGCAGCGCCTTCAGAGCTTCTTCCGGGGATGGAAAAGACTTAAGGTATGTGTCAATATTATACACAAGTGATACGGAC
>CACXBN010000335.1 GCA_902765885.1 uncultured Ruminococcus sp.
GAAAGCAGGCACTGGCAATGGCAGCACAAGTTTTATCCGAGCGCGGACAGGATGAAGCGGCAGCAATCTTACATAATCTTTCCGGCGAGCTCCCCTTCTACAGCTGGTCAGAGGACGCGATCCGTGATTCTGTGGAGCAGTTTATCATTGACCATGGGCGTCCGCCCCTACGGACGGATTTCAAGAAAAAGTGCCTTCCGCCGCACTCCGTGATCAAGCGCCGCTTCGGTCTTACACTGCAAGAATGGCTGGATCAGAACTACCCGACTAAGAAGACGCCCCTTGACGAGCTGCACGCCCAAGCTACTGCGAACTTCATCCGGGAGTATCTGCGCATCCAGCCTGTCAGCGCCGAGGACTACAACACCCGCCGCGCACACCCGTCAAGGGGCTGGTACTCCATCGCTAAATATAACCACACCCGCCGCTGGTGTATCCTGTTGGAGAAGCTGAACCTCCCCGTATACAACAACCGCGGTGTGCCAAACAGCACACCGCAGTTGAAGGTGAGGGTTATATCGGATTATAATTTTAAGGAATAATTTGTAAATTAATTATTATTAGCAAAAACTGATGTCTTCACTGTATAGCTGTTTTGAAATCTGGTTATTTATCTTTTCTTTATACTTGGTTTGCGTGGCACAATCTCCAATCTCATCGAGGTGAATTTTGAAAAAACTATGTTCCGCCTTAGGAAGGCCGTATTCGATTTTTATTTGTCTAGTTTCCGATCCATTCATTTTTAGCTTTAAATCCATGACTTTTTTCAGATCAAAATCTCTCTTAGCAGTATCTTGCCCATCTCTGAACGTTGTCTTGTATAGGGAGTATTGACGCTCGAATATGCGACATATATTCTGAATCACAATCTCAGAATCTTCGACATTGCTCATATCAATAGTCTCAATTACTGAGATTTCTTCTTTTGAGAATTTTTCAATACTTAGAGTTATTGAGTCTTCACTCAAACCTGTATATAATTCACTCCAGGTTTTCCTTCCCCATTCTTGCATCTCATCACAGATAAACAGCAAACTTGGGAAGGTTGTTACATGGATATCATAAGCATCTGGGCAAGTATGAGCTGCCATAGCGCGCAGGATTTCTCGCCTAATATAGAATTGCTGAGCATCCTCTTTTCTATATACATAGTCATCATTTAGATTAAAATCAGATTCGAGGAAGTATAACAGCATTTTATACACTATTATTGTGCTGATTATTCCATGCTGAAAGTGTTCTAGAGATTTTGCATATTTTAAATAATATTTCGGTTGAATCCTGCCAATATATGTAGTTTCCTTAGCAGAATTAGCTTTTTCCTCTGCCCGATTATTTTCGGGCAGTTTTTCTTTCATTTTTGTGCTGATGAATTTGAGAATATACTCGTTAATATTATCTTGTGTCCCACTATAGCTAAAGTTGTTCCAAACGCTTGGGTTCGGGATGAATTCCTTCATCATTTTTCGTGTCTTCTCAAGAATTTGTTCAGCCTTTTCAAGTGGGTATCCAAGGTCATGGCAAAGGGCAATCACCGTCCACATGCTTATACATTCAAAATAATCGATTTCCCTTGGTGATTTTGCACCTCCATCCAAAGCTATCTTGTCAATAAACTGTTCACCGTCGCGTTTTTTTAGAAGGACAAAAACACCTAGCATCCATACACGAATTGCATGAAAAACATGGTCTCTGTAATAAGAACTGGCGCCATACATGAGGCCCTCAAATTCTGTGTATTTTCGATGATAGTCTTCCAACTTGTCAATTCCGTAAGCAATAATCGCCTTATTTGGGCTATCTTGAAATGGTTCACGATTATCGAAGTAGCGGAGACATTTAATTGATTTCTCCAGCAACATATGCCAAAGCGAGTCCAGTTCGTCTGCTTTGGAATAAGACAACGTCTTTTCATTATCAGGTAGTACTCTTTTTAGAATTCCATCTGTGCCAATAATTGTATCGTCCAGAGGATGTACAAATATTTCAGGAAACACCTTGTTTTGATCTTCAATTTCTTTTTTTAGACGTTTCTGGTTTTCATCAACCGATTGTTTTATTTCTACACACAACTCATTAACAAGAGTGCGGTCATTAATTTCATAACTCATTGAACAGCCTCCTGACGCTTTAAGTATTTTTGCACAGGGCAATTCTCACAGGACACCTGAAGTTCTTCAAAGCTCTTTACAAGCGCAATGCTATACTTTAGATAACTGGAGTCTCGGTATATTTCTTCGATGCGCTTACTATAAATGCTATCTGGCTCAACAAGATGTCCATCATTAACAAAAGAAATATACTTAAATGCCTCGCAGCCAAAGACAGAACCGTCAAACTTAATATAGAGTTTTTCATTTACCGCATGGCAAGGAGGGGCGTTTCCATGGTCAGACAAAGGTAGCCCTAATCGTATATGTTTTCCTTGCTCTTTTAATTCTATCAATCGATTCAACATGCTCTGTAGACTTGTGTCGGTCGGAGAAATCTTTGCGATATTTTCTTTTGCACGGCCATGAGGAACAAGTTTTAGAAAATTTACCTGCTCGACTCCAACTTTTTCTGCAAAGCGGATAACTGCTTCTGCGTCTTCAAGATTTATCTTCATGGGCACAAAATGAATTTCTGTTTTAATACCACATTTTACAGAGTTTGTTATACTCTCACATACTGTCGGGAAATGCCCATTGCTCTGAGTAATCAGGTCATATGTTGCCTCCGTAGCACTTTGCAGGTTAAACAAAAGTGCATGTAGACCTATGCTTTTCAACTCGCTAAGCATTTCTTTTGATAATGGGATAGGACTGTCTTTTGTACCGATAACCCCACTAGTGTAAATATCGGCTGTCATACCGCATTTACAGATTGTTTCAACGATTTCTTTTATTTTTGGATGCAAAAATGGTTCCCCACCGGAAAGGCAAACTCGTTCAACACCCAAAGCAACCAATCCATCAACAACCCGAGTTATAACATCCAGCGACAATATCATTGTGCTTTCTTCCGTTGAACAGGATGAGCAGTGAACGCAATGATTGTTACATCTTTGGATTATTTCAATCGATACGTCTTTTAGCATCAGTTTTCCCCCTTGAAATGTCGGCTTGACATGCTTTTTCTCTCAATTCTAGGTATAAATCGTGAGGAAGTATGGCAACATATGGTTCACTATTTTTAATTACACAGATAGCTTTTTTTGCTCGTGTACTTCGCGAAACACTTTAGCAGCTTGACCACGGCTGAACACTTGAGCTTTATATGTTTTTATGTATTCTGTAAGCAATTTTTACACCACCTCACACCGTTGCTATTATGTAGTATAACCTATTTATAATTACAATTCAACTGTTATTCCAAATTTGTATAATTTTTAATATAGTAATTACTATAATCATTCATAAATGCTAACAAGCCTCATGACCATTGCTCCCCTGTGCAAATAATGAACTGACGAAGAGAAAACATAGAAGGTTGATCTCTATGACACGCACCCAAGTCATGTCTCTGACCGTTCGGGCCTTGCACGAGAACGAAGAAACCGTTCTTGTCCTACATACCGTGACCGACGAGCAGCCGCTCACCCACTGAACGGAAGACGCGATCTGTGATTTTGTGGAGCAGTTCATCATCGACCACGGGCGCGTCCCCACCGCCAC
>CACXBN010000336.1 GCA_902765885.1 uncultured Ruminococcus sp.
GATTGAACTTCTCTGGAGAAGATTCCAGACAAAGGAACAGAGAGCCCGCATGCAGGACTACGTTCCGACGGAATTCAACAATATATCGATAGACGATCAAAACTTCATTTATGTTACGACATCTTCAATAGAAATAGATTTGATGAGCAATTCACCTGACGGCGCTCCGGTAAGAAAGCTCAATGCATCCGGTGCGGATGTAATGGCAAGAAACGGCTTCTTCCCTCCCTCAGGTGAAATAGCATTCTTTGAAGATTTGTACGTAACGGACGGTTCGGAAATCACGGGTCCTTCAAAAATCGTAGATGTGGCTATTGGCCCTGAAGGAACATGGTCAATCGTCGATGAAAAACGTTCCAAGGTGTTTACATATGATGCCAACGGTGATTTAATGTTTGTCTTCGGAGACAAAAACGGATCACAGATAGGAAATGTAGACACGATATCAAGTATAGCTTATCAGGGATCAAACATTCTTGTCCTTGATAAAACCAACAAAAATTTCGTTGTATACAGAAGAACCGAGTATGCCGATCTTCTTATCAGCGCTCTTGAACATGACAACAACAGAATGTATGATGTCACGATTCAGGACTGGCAGGAGATCCTGAAAAGAAACAATAACTTTGACCAGGCATATATTAATATAGCGGAATCTCTTATGAGACAGGGAGATTACGAAGAGGCTAGCAACTATTTCAAATATGCCAGAGCCGATACATCTCCCGCATTCAAGGAAATAAGAAAGGAATGGGCTGACAAGTTCTTCTGGCTCATACCTATCGTTATAATCGTTGTATGTATCCTTGTGGCGAAATTCTTCGGTTATGCAAGAAAAGTCAACAAGAGGACAGCACTGAAAGTCGGACGAAAGAGCATCAAAGAAGAGCTTCTATACGCTTTCCACGTGATATTCCATCCGTTCGACGGTTTCTGGGACCTCAAGCATGAAAAGAGAGGATCCATTCGCAGTGCATTCATTATTCTTCTTATCACGGTTATGGTTTACTACTATAACCAGATAGGACAGGGATATATCTTCTCGAGATATTCAAGTGCTGCGATGGCTTCATACAGTATCACCGGAGCTATCACGGCTGTTTGTGTCCCGATCGTGTTATGGGTGGTTGCTAACTGGTGTCTTACGACACTGTTTGAAGGCGAAGGCAGCATGAAAGACATATTTGTCGCAACCTGCTACTGCCTGACACCGCTGCCGCTCCTCATGCTTCCCGCAACGATTCTTTCAAACGTCCTCGTCACCGAAGAAGGCGGAATCGTTACACTTCTCGTCTCTATCGGATTCATCTGGGCTGGACTGCTATTGTTTATAGCCACCATGATAACACACAACTATACGGTGGGCAAAAACATACTTACATGTCTTGCCACAATAGTTGGTATGGCGTTTATAATGTTCATGGGACTGTTGTTCTCCAACTTGCTCGGAAAGATGGTAAGCTTTGTGACGAACATAGTCGATGAAATATCGTACCGAATGTAAGAGGGGAGGAAAAAACATGAGAAAAAATAAAATTTTGTGTACATTCCTTGCTCTTGTAATGCTTTTAAGCACTTTCAGCGGCCTTACAATCGGAGTCAATGCAGATTATGCGGATAAGATAGATGAAAACGGAAATCCGCTGATCAATTACCTGACAAAATTCTACCAGACACCGGAAGAGAAACTCGCGGACATGATTCTCGCAAGAGACGCCTACGGTTATGAACTCTGGTACGAAGAATTCACTGGTGAAGTTGCGGTCAGGGTGAAAGAAACCGGCCAGACCTACTTCTCAAACCCCTATGACATAGGAAACCCCGATTATTCCATCGCAAACAAGACAAAACAGACGCTGCTTTCACAGCTTATAATCACATATCTTGACAACGGCGTTGAGAAAACGATGAACAGTTATGTTGAAGCTGCTCTCCGCGGACAGATTTACATGAAACCTATAAAAGACGGTATCAGAGTTGAATATGCCATCGGTGAAGAGGCTGTAACAAGACTTGTTCCCCGTGTTATAGAGAGAAGCAGATTTGAAACACTGATCCTCAATAACATTACAAACGACTGGGACAGAAACAAACTTCTTTCATACTATGACCTGAAAGACAAAGATGACCCGACACTGACCGAAAAGATGGTAGCCATCATGCAGGCAACATTCCCCATCACACAGACGATGGCCGTATATGTGTGTTCGGACAACGTTGTTGCAAGAGAGCTGAAAGAAGCCGAGAACATAGTAAAGAAATATTGTCCCGAGTATACATATGAAGAGCTTGACTATGACCATGAGCTTACCGGATATGTGGGCTCTGACGCAGCACCGCCGAGATTCCGCATGGCTATTGAGTACACACTCAGCGAAAGCGGACTGGAAGCAAGGCTCCCGGCAAACGGACTGCAGTTTGACGAAAGTGTCTATCAGTTCAAAACAGTGACACTTCTCCCGTATTTCGGTGCAGGTTCAAACCTCTTCACGGGATACTCGTTCATTCCGGATGGCTCCGGGGCTCTGATAAGATTTGAAGACTTTGCAAATCAGAGCATCAATATCGCTTCACAGCTTTACGGACCTGACTATGCTTATCATGAAATAAGCGGTCAGCATTCGGAGATGCTCAGGATGCCTGTATACGGAATCGTCACGAATTACGGTGATTATGTCAATGAAGAAAACATTCCTGACAACCCGGTGCCGAAGCACTCAGACGGTTTCCTTGCTATAATCACCGAAGGTGACTCGCTTGCAACTCTGATGGCAGCCTGCGGCGGCGCAGTACATCCGTACAATACGGTATATCCGATATTCACACCGAGACCTTCGGATACATATAACCTTGGCGACTCGATCTCCGTCAGCGGAAACGCTACATGGACAGTAACGTCAAAACGAAAATATACCGAGTCATACAGAGTTCAGTATATTTTCCTGACTGACGAAGAAAAAGCAGAAGCAAACGGAATTGAGGACTTCTACAGAGCTGACTGGGTCGGAA
>CACXBN010000337.1 GCA_902765885.1 uncultured Ruminococcus sp.
CGTCATTTTTTCACCACTCGAATGATTTGAGATATTCAATGCTCATCTTCACGCAGTCAAGTCTGGAGAGGCCCATGGAAGGCTCGTCCTGCTCGACTATGACCCATTCGGCGCCTGCCTTGACGGACGCATCGATGATGGCCGGCATATCCTGCATGCCGTGGCCGCAGGGACGGAACTCGAATGTGGAGGGCTCGTCGTCCTTCTTGTCATCATCCATGCCGATGAGAGCATAGAGATGCTCGGGAAGCTTGCCGCTCATGTTGAAGTCCTTGAGATGGACCACCGGCGCTCTTCCGGCATACTTGAGCAGGTATTTCGCGGGGTCTTCGCCGCCTACGTTCACCCAGCAGGTATCAAGTTCTGTCTGGAGATTTTCCTTCGGGATCCTGCTGTACAGGATGTCGAGGCCATATTCACCGTCTACTTTTCTGAATTCGAAATCGTGGTTATGGTAAAGGAGGATGAGGCCGTATTCACGCGCCTTTTTGCCAAGTTCGTTTATTTCGTCTATCATGGCAAAGAAATGGTCTCCGCCGGGTCTGCGCTCTTCCGTGACGTAGGGAACCACTATGTATTTGCAGCCGATCCTTCTGTAGATATCGAAGGTCTTGTCCGGTTCGTTGATCATGTCAAGGATCGGAACGTGTGCGGAGATCGGCACCAGCTCCAGAGCATCACAGACGCCCTTGACGTATTCCGGGGAATGGCCGTACAGTCCGGCCAGTTCAACGCCGTCATAACCCATTTCCTTCACTTTGCGGAAAGTCCCTACGATGTCGGCCTCAGCCTCGTCGCGGATCGAATAAACCTGAACACCAATTGGCAATGACATTTTTATATCCTCCTGAAAAAATATGTCGGTATTACGGAAGAGCACGTATCTCTTCCCACAGGATGATTATATATTAGCTGTGCATCAGAATCAAGGATTTTCGCTGTCTTTTTGTGCCTATTCCGCATTGACTTTTACAGGCTAGTTTTTTATAATTCAACCAAATAAGATGAAGGAAACAATATACGGAAAGGTACCCCAGTATGGAAGAGGAAAAGAAACAACAATTCAGTTTCCAGCCTCGAGCTGTTATGTTGATTGAGAGTTTTCAAGTCTCCAACCGGCAAATTCAAGAAAGCTATTATTCACCCCGCAACGGGGGGAATATGCCATTGTCAGATGTGCTATAATACATGTATGAGTGAATGTTGCATTGCCTTATTGTATAAATATGATGCCCAAAACACAGGTGTACAGCCTTGTATCATTGACTGAGTGATATTATTTTGATAAAATCAACATATCAGAAAATAGTCCAAAGGACTTATGAGTGCTCACGGAGGTTCTTATGAATCTTGATGATTTGGCAAGCCTTTCATGCTATAAAGAAATAGCTACTCTTGATGATGATCATGGCGTCTATCTTGTACAGCATGCTGAAACTCAGCAGGTGTTTGTAAAGAAGCTGATTACCGAATATGACCTGAGTTTGTTCAGGTTCTTAAAAGAAAACCATATTCCGAACACTCCGATCATATATGAGCTTTTTGAGAATGAAGGTTTCATAATCATTATTGAAGAATATATTAGCGGTAAAACTCTCCAGACAATACTTGATAACAGATGTCCACTGACCGAGCAGGAAACAGCAGGAATAATCTGCCAGCTATGCTCAATACTGAATTCTCTTCATTCAGTAAATCCGCCGATAATACATCGAGATATCAAACCGTCCAATATTATGATCTCCCAGGAAGGCAAAGTTACACTTCTTGATATGGATGCGGCAAAATGGTATCACGACGAGAAAAATCAGGATACGAAATTGCTAGGCACTCATGGGTACGCCGCTCCCGAACAGTACGGATTTGGTGCCTCAGATGTAAGAACTGATATTTTTTCTCTGGGCGTTCTGATGAATGTAATGCTCACGGGATTTTTCCCGAATCAAAAGAAGGCTGAGGGGCGTCTGGGAGCTATAATAGAGAAATGCATCAAACTGGACCCAGCTGAAAGGTACTCTTCAGTTAATGAGATATCTGCAGCGCTAACCGGAAATAATGCAGAACTTTCCAAGAGCAACTCAAAATACAAAAGGTGGCTGCCTCCCGGATTCAGGTCATCGACCCCATGGAAAATGGTCGTTGCATCTTTATGTTATATCACGATCTTTTTGTTCGGCTTAACGCTCGCCATTCCCGCAAACAAGCCTCTTTTGGCTTTTGTCGGAAAAACCTCTTTTATCGTTACCGGTCTTGCTATAGTTTTCTTTTCAGCTAACTGGATGAATATTCTTGACCATATGAAAATAAACACGATTAAATCCACGGGGCTGAGAATTTTTCTGATAATCCTTTTTGACCTGGTATTAGTCCTTATCTTAATGATAGTCAGTTCACTTGCAGATCGGTTCATAAAAATATAAATCCACATCAGGAGGGAATCCAATGGTTGATGATAAAACTACAGAGTCGCTTAACAAAGTGCTCAGGCAGACAAAACCGGAAAAAATATCGGATTACCTTGAAAAGAATTCTTCGTATATGGTTAATGTCGACAAACCTTTTTACGACTATATGGTTCGGATTTTGAAAAAAAAGAATCTGAAACAGCAAGAAGTGTTCATTGATGCGGACATATCCGACAGATACGGATACAAATTGATTCATGAAGAAAAGCATACAAGGCAGAGAGATACAATAATCAGACTTTGCCTTGCCGGCAGATTCACTTTGCTTGAAACCCAAAGAGCTCTGAAAATATACGGCATGCCGGCGCTTTATTCAAAAATTCCGAGAGATGCTGTAATCATAATCGCTTTTAATAGCGAGATATATGAAATATCAAGTGTAAACAGCCTCCTTATTGAGAATAAGTTTGAGCCTTTACGCCCCTGTTCACAGGAATGATAATATTTTACCTGTTTTGCCACCATTACGGTGGCAAACTTTATTTTTCCCTTATGATATAATCTTTTCACAGGTGAGTAAACCTGACGATATGATTAAATAATCTGGAGGAAAAAATGAAACCTATCTGGAAAATTTTTATAGTGGTAGCCCTTGTCGCAATCCTTGCGGTTATATGTTTTGCAGCAGGGACACTTGTGTCTATCAATGTTGATCCGTCCATCAAGATACTAGTGAACGGTGAGGAATTCCATCCAAAAGACGCTAAGGGCAATGATGTAATGACATTCACATACAACGGAACAACATACTGCCCTCTCAGGGCACTCGCCGAGGCGTATGGCCTCGAAGTTGGGTATGACAGCAATCTGAAAATGGCTACAGTTAACCAACCGGGAACAAAATCAAGTGAAACTCCGAGCGGAACATCAATCAGAAAGGAAATCAAAGAAGCTATTGACAGCTATGAAGCATTCATAAATGAATATTGTGATTTTATGAATAACTATGACAGCTCAGACATCACGATGCTGACGAAATACCTTTCTCTTGTTTCAAAAATGTCGGAATATACGGATAAGATGGATAAATTGTCTGAGGAAGATCTGACACTCGAAGAGTTGAATTATTATACGCAGGTCCATCTGAGATGCCTTCAGAAGATAAGTGAGATCAAATAATCTTCAGCTTTGTACAGGAAAGCAAAAGAATAAATCTATAATTCTAATAATGCTTTGAACATAATCAAAATTACAAATCAAAAATATGGGCTTTGTTTACAGAGCCCTTTTTTATATAACCATCTGTGTGTGGTGTTAATTATGTAATGATATCATACAATGTAAATGTATTTTTAATTGCCATTCCCAAAGTTAATCTTGCAATGTCTTTTGGTATTTCATATAATATAATATGGAGTCGATATTCTGGATTTTAAAAAAGCAAGGAGAATGGAAATGAAACGATTACTGGCATATATTCTTGTGTGCGTGATGGTTTTTGGACTGGTGGTTATATCTGCCGCAGAAGAACCATCTTCCTGGGCAAAGGAGGAAGTCTCTTTGGGAATAGAATCCGGGCTTGTTCCGGAGGAGCTTCAGAAGAATTATACCACTCCGATAACAAGAGGTCAGATTTCAAAGA
>CACXBN010000338.1 GCA_902765885.1 uncultured Ruminococcus sp.
AATTCTGTGACCGACTGATTCAGAATAACCCAAACATATTGCTTCATCATACTCGTTGTGCTCGCCATCGATCCATCTAGGTACAACAGCGTGGACGATGTATTTTGCATCCAAGTCATAGGCAAGAGTAGGAATTGCGCTGCCGGTATTGCAGTGACCGAGTTCCTTGCAGGCTTTTGTCAGCTGCTTTCGGCCGGCCGCTTCGAAGATTGCTCTTGATGTTCCACTACCTTCTTTTAATGCTTCGTTCGCAGGAAGGACAATAGCATCAGCATGGATGTTCACAATGTTTGCTTTGAAAACTTCAAAAGTCATATTAGTCAGACTCCTTTTTCTTACCGTACTCCGTAGCGGCTTCGGCAACTTTCAGAGCAGGTCTAGGTTCGAAGTCGTAGCTCACAGTTACCTCTGTCAGTATCAAATGCCTATTCCAGTATTCTAAGATTAACTTTAGCCATCAGGCTATATACCTCCTGATAACAGATAAGAATCTCGGAAAAGACAGTGTATTCTGTCAATGGTGTCGTTTCAAATGATAGCGTTTCTACATATATAGCTGGCGGGGGAGTGATGACCTCCGCCATTTTTGTTTACAGCTTATCTTTTCGCATTGCTTTAATGCTTCACCCAATCAATTCCATTTAAGCGATGCCGTCCATAAGAAGCTGCCAGCGGCTTTCCACCATGCTCACCACATAATCTCTTTGGATATCCGCGGAAGGAAGGACGGCAAATGCCAGACGACGAAGCAGTTCCCGGTCCACAGCGGGAACGGAATAGGGAAGGCCTTTTGCTCTCAGCACGTCCAAAAAGGCGTCGATCAGCAGGGGACTGGTCTTGCTAGGATCGCTGCCATAGCCCCTGGAAATCAGAGCGATGTTGTTATCAAAATTGGGAGCCATGCACAGGACCTCGCCGGTTGCCTGGTCCCGGAGGATGCCGTAGTTTTTCGTGTGCCTGTCAATATTGAAGCAGAGGGCGTCCATAAACAGAATGTCCAGGTATTCTTTGCCAAGGGAGGGCTTCAGAGCAACGAGCCGCTCGTAATTCAGCGCGTAATCCTCGTTCTCGCCGACAATAGCCGCCGCGGGCTCGAAGTTCCAGCGCCCTTCCGTAAAGTCCCTGGTTTTCACATAATCCCCGGATTCTTTGTAGTCTGCCATGGAAAAACCGAGGGACTTGCCCAGAGCAGCAATGAACAGCTCGGAAAACCGCTCAAGGTTATTTTCGTTTTTATACAGCCACCAGGCGCTTTCTTCGATGCGCCAGCATTTTTCGTAACTACCGATATTGGTGAGTTCCGGCGTCCCCGCCTTGAGTTCCTCCTGGGTGATTTCACGGGAATAGCTGGAGAAACTGCCTGTGAGGGCAATTTCCGAAAGGCTGTCGGAGGAGAATCGAACGTCTTTCCACTTCAGACCCTGCTCCGACTCCCCCTTGAACCAATAATCATCCGGAATCGCAGCACCATGGCTATAAAGGACGGCAGCCAGGTCGCTGCTGTCCGTGAGGCGAAGCACCTTTTTCAGGATCCGGGAATTGGGACGGTGACGGTCGATGGCCCGCGCCTCCAGCCAGCCCAGGATATCGTCGTTGTCACGTAGATAAAGAGGTATCCGGGCCTTGTCCAGCGGCATGACGTGTCCATGACGGATCTCAGCCACAGGGATGTCCCCACTCATCAAAGTTCCATTAAGCACCATAAACGTATCGCTTCACCTAACTGAGACGAAGTAAGGTATCTTGGCTAAGTTCTTCAATTCCTCTGCATGCTCGGCTTTGAACTGTTCCCACATTTCCTCAACGGTATGCGGTGGCGGGGGAAGTGGATCTTTTTCATGAAGTGTCGCCAAAATCTCGTCCATTTCTGCGATGTCATCATCAGTAATATCTGAAAAATCGAAGATGCTTCGAAATGCGCCTTTCAATTCTTCCACAGTCCAGTCTTCAAAGAAGCCTTTCTCCGGCATTGATCTCAACTCCTGTCCGATAATTGATACGCGCATGCTGTGCCTTTGATTTGTTCCCGCTCACACGTTTGAGTATAACGCAGCGGCTTTGATATTCCCATTGGCTTTGGGAATAATGAGGAGGCCCCCCTTCCGGTTTCCGCGCGGATAAACCAGAACACAATCGGCAGGAACATCACTGTTGCATTTGTCAGTATAGGGTTCCAGATAATCTCGCTCAACAAGCATATCTGTGGAGAGGTTTTCAAAGTCGGTTTTTGTCAGTTCGATGCATCCAACGATCCGATACGGCCAAGTCAAGCCGTCAGTTTCCGTTGAGATCAGTTCATCCGCCCGACGTGGCGAGATTCGAAACAGTGCCGTCCCTTCCATATCCATTCGTTTACCTCCGCTTATTCTCAAATAAAAAGTGCGCAGCCCCAAATGGAACCGCGCACCGAAAAACGCAGAG
>CACXBN010000339.1 GCA_902765885.1 uncultured Ruminococcus sp.
AAACTTGAGCACACACCCAAAATCATGGGAATATGTGCCCATATCACGTGTTTTATTGCCGGTACGTTAACTTTGCGAAAGCCCTAGACGAGCCAAAGTGAGGGCTGCCCGTTGCCTTTGCCGCGGAGTTTGGACTTCTGAAAAAAACACATTTTCCAGTGCTGTTTTCTGAAACAGATTAAGTCGGCAATTTGGTTAAAACGACGAAAATAATACTTTATACAGTTCAAAAACGGCTGTAAAATAAGCCGCAAGACGGGAATTTGGCAAACTGAGAGCGAAGATTTTGCCATGATGATAGTGCGAAAAGACGATTGTTTTCAAAAGTACGACTAAGAACGCTTTTGAAGGAGACCGTCACTTGAAAAACATTCGATTTTTGCTGTATAATATATAAAAATATTTTAGGCGGTGAATTTATTTGATAGCATATGACAAAAAAATTGAAGATGTTCTGAATGAGCTCAACACTGACACCAGCCGTGGATTAAGTGATTCGGAAGTTCAGGAAAGACTTCAAAAGTACGGAGAGAACAAGCTTAAGGGAAAGAAAAAGAAATCCCTTGCGGCAAGATTTCTTGACCAGTTCAAGGATGCCATGATCCTCATACTGCTGGTTGCAGCGGTGATCTCGTTTGTTATAGCATGCGTACAGGGAGAACCGGAAGAATTCTTCGAACCCGTACTTATCCTTATTATAGTTATTCTTAATGCAGTACTCGGCGTTCTTCAGGAAAGCAAGGCGGAAAAAGCGCTGGAAGCACTGAAGACGCTGTCGGCTCCTCACGCGAGAGTGATACGCAACGGGGAAGAATCCATTATAGATGCGGCAAATCTCGTGCCCGGAGATATCATCAGAATAGAAGCCGGTGACTTTGTTCCTGCTGACGCGAGACTTATCAGATCCGTAAGTCTGAAAAGCGAAGAATCCGCTCTTACGGGAGAGTCTGTTCCTTCGGAAAAGGATGCCCTTGCCGAAATCGAAACGGGAGCGCCTGTCGGAGACAGAACAAACATGATCTTCTCCGGCTGCTCCATAACATACGGAACCGCCCTTTCCGTCGTGACTGCAACCGGCATGGATACGGAGATGGGCAAGATCGCAAACCTCCTTGCGGGAGAAGAGGAAGCGCCGACGAACCTTCAGAGAAAACTTGCCCAGCTTGGCAAATATCTGGGCATCATCGCGCTCGCAATCTGTGCCATAATATTCATAATCGGTGTGGTAAACAATATTCCTACACTGAAGATATTCATGATAGCGGTTTCACTTGCCGTCTCGGCGATACCCGAGGGGTTGCCTGCAATCGTTACCATAGTTCTTTCACTCGGCGTACAGAGAATGGTCAAAAAGAATGTGATTATCAGGTCTCTGCCTGCCGTTGAAACACTCGGAAGCGCTTCAATCATCTGTTCTGATAAGACGGGAACTCTGACACAGAACAGGATGACTCTTGTTAAAGCTTATGTTGCAGGTAAAGAAGAAACGGAAAACATAACCGCGGACAACTCGGATGAAGTCAGAAAGCTGCTTGCTTACGCGACGCTTTGCAGTGACGGCTCGGTTACTTTCCACGGAGATGAGATAATACAGGCGGGAGATCCGACTGAAACATCCATTATTATAGCGGCACACAAAAACGGAATGCCCAAGGAAACACTCAACGCCCAATATCCGAGACTCGGCGAGATACCGTTTGACTCGGACAGAAAACTGATGACTTCCGTAAACAAAATCGATTCAAAGAATATCGTGATAGTCAAAGGCGCATTCGACGTCATGGCGCAGAGATGTATTTCCGGAGATATGGAAAAAGCAAGAGAGATCTGCGATTCTTTGAGCAGGGATGCAATAAGAGTTCTTGCCGTGGGCTACAGGGAAATAGATGATGTTCCGGAAGAGCTTGATCCTGAAAAGATTGAAAAAGACCTTATTTTCATGGGACTCGTCGGAATGATAGATCCGCCGAGACCGGAAGCTAAAGACGCTGTTGCAATATGCAGAAAAGCCGGAATTAAACCGGTAATGATAACAGGTGACCATGTCGTCACGGCATCTGCGATAGCAAAAGAACTTGGTATAATGGAGGAAGGCGACAGAGCCGTAACAGGCCGCGAGCTCGATGCCATGACCGATTCGGAGCTTGACGAAGCCGTGGAAAAAATATCCGTTTATGCCAGAGTTTCTCCCGAAAACAAGATAAGGATCGTCAAGGCATGGCAGAGAAAAGACCAGGTCGTCTCGATGACCGGAGACGGCGTCAACGATGCTCCGGCACTTAAAGCGGCAGATATAGGCTGCGCCATGGGCATCACCGGAACCGATGTGGCAAAAGGCGCTGCTGACATGACCCTTACCGACGACAACTTCGCGACAATCGTAGATGCCGTAAAAGAAGGCAGAGGAATTTACGCAAACATCAAAAAAGTTGTAGGATTCCTTCTCGGAACAAACATCGGCGAAATTATCACGGTATTTGTTTCAATGCTTGTCTGGAACAAGTCGCCTCTGCTTTCCATGCAGCTGCTCTGGATCAATCTGGTGACAGACAGTCTTCCTGCCATAGCGCTCGGAATGGAACCTGTGGAAAAAGACGTAATGGACAAAAAACCGAAGGCGAAAAACGAAGGACTGTTTGCAAACGGAATGGGGCTCCGCGTAATACTTCAGGGATTCCTGTTCGGCGGCCTTTCGATTCTCGCATACTATCTCGGAACAACTCTCGGCGGCAGCGAATCTGCCGGACAGACGCTTGCTTTCATGGTCCTTGCTCTCTCCCAGGTAGTGCAATCCTTCAACATGAGAAGCACAAAATCTCTCTTCAAGATAGGGCCGTTCTCAAACGGACAGCTTAATAAGGCGGCGCTGATCTCCACAGCTCTTGTCGCACTTGTGCTGTTCACACCGCTTTCAATCCCGTTCGGCCTTGTAAATCTTCCCGCACATATGTACCTCATAGGTCTGGGACTATCTTTTGTGCCGCTTGTAGTAATGGAATGCAGCAAACTTTTCGGACTCACAAAATATTCTGAAAAGAAATCCAAACAGAAATAAAGAATAATAATCAGGTAGGAGGCTGCTCAACTAATGAGAGACCTCCTAGCTGATTTTATAAGAAAACCTGCTGTTGCTGTCGACTATCACGGTTTGCCAATGCCGTTAAGTCAGGTGAATACTATGAATATCAATGAAATAATGCGTCAAAAGCATTTATCAGATACCGTGCTTTCAAAAACAGCGGCGTTCTTTATATGACGGTCAACTACTCGGTGATTGAATCGCCGAGCATGTGAAAAGCATGCAAAGGGATTCAA
>CACXBN010000340.1 GCA_902765885.1 uncultured Ruminococcus sp.
CACCAAGAAGGGCGGCGAGCGCGCCACCCGCGACGACTTCACCTTCCCCACCAGCAACAAGCAGCTGAACTTCCTCCAGCACATCTATCGCAGCCTGAAGACCAACGGCAAGGCCCGCGCCGCCGTGGTGCTGCCCGACAATGTGCTGTTTGCCGACGGCGACGGCGAGCGCATCCGAGTGGACCTGATGGACAAGTGCAACCTGCACACCGTCCTGCGCCTGCCCACCGGCATCTTCTACGCCCAGGGCGTCAAGACCAACGTGCTGTTCTTCACCCGCGGAAATACCGACAAGGGCAACACCAGGGAGGTCTGGTTCTACGACCTGCGCACCAACATGCCCTCCTTCGGCAAGACCAATCCGCTGAAGAAGGAGGACTTCGCCGGCTTCGAGGCAGCCTATGCGGCCGCCGACCGCCGCGCCGTCGAGGACGAGCGCTGGAGTGTGTTCACCCGCGACGAGATCGCCGCCAAGGGCAACAGCCTGGACCTCGGCCTGATCCGGGACGACTCCATCGTGGACTATAAGGACCTGCCAGACCCCATCGAGAGCGGGGAGGCGGCCATCGCCCAGCTGGAGAAGGCCGTCGATTTGCTCCAGAGCGTGGTCAACGAGTTGAAGGCGCTGACAGGCGCGGAGGTGTGATATGGCGCGGGGTGTGAAGAAGGGAAAGCAGAATACTATTTCTGTTCTTCCAGAAAAAAAGTACCCTTATCTAATCCCGGAGAATTGGCGCTGGGTGTCGATAGACACTATTAATCGTTACACTTCTGATACCCTCGATCCCTCCAAAGAGCCGCAAAGCATCTTTGAGCTTTATAGTGTACCGAGTAGCGCATATGATTACCCGGAAATTGTTACCGGGGAAGAAATCGGTTCGACAAAGCAGCTTGTCGAAAAAGACGACGTACTGCTCTGTAAAATCAATCCACGCATTAACCGCGTCTGGAAAGTATCACAGCATACCGATGGTACGTTGCTGGCTTCATCAGAGTGGATTATCATCCGGAATCACCAGATTAGTTCCGATTATCTGATGTTTTGCTTTAGGTCGCCTTACTTCCGCGAGTATATGCTATCCAATGTGTCCGGGGTCGGCGGTTCTCTAATGCGAGCACAGCCAAAGCATGTCAAAAACTATCCTATACCGATCCCTCCATATAGTGAACAACTGCGCATTGTTGACCGTATCGAAAGCTTGTTCGCAAAGCTGGACGAGGCAAAGGAAATGGCCCAGGCCGTCGTGGATAGCTTCGAGGGCCGCAAAGCCGCCATACTGCATAAAGTTTTTACTGGAGAATCGACAGAGCAATGGCGTAACGCTAATGGTATTAGTCTATCCTCATGGAAGGAAATGACACTCCAATCAGTATGTTCTACAAAGATAACAGACGGAACCCACAAAACGCCTACTTATTGTGATGCTGATGAAGGCTTTCCGTTTGTTTCAGCAAAGGACGTTACTACTGGAGTAATTTGTTGGGATAACATCAAGTATATAATTCCTGAGCTGCATGAAGAATTGTATGATCGTCTTGCTCCGCAAGTCGATGATGTACTTCTTGCAAAGAATGGCACGACAGGTGTGGCTGCAATTGTGGATACTGATAAAGTCTTTGACCTATATGTAACGCTTGCCGTTCTTCGTCCCGATAAAAGTATCATTATGCCAAGATACCTTCTGAACGTCATCAACAGCCCTGTATGCAAGAGACAATTCGACGATCATCTAACCGGGATCGGAGTCCCAAACCTACACCTTAGAGATATAAAGCAGGTTGAGATTCCACTTCCAACATTGGAAGAGCAATCTGAAATTGTATTGATTTTAGATAAGCTCATTATAAGAGAAAAACAAGCCAAAGAAGCCGCCGAGCAGGCCCTCGCTCAGATCGACACCATGAAGAAATCCATCCTCGCCCGCGCCTTCCGCAGCGAACTCGGCACCAACAACCCCACCGATGAAAGCGCAGAAGAATTGTTGAAAGAAATACTATAACCTAACACTTAAGAAGAAAGCTGTGTGAGATTATGCAGATTGAGCAATATCGGGAATTATATGATCTGATAAAAGATGCTTTCATTGAAATGCAAAGTCTTGTTAATTCAAGTGAAGAGCAGCATAAGCTAATTTTGTCTCAATATGATTTTCCAAAATTTGATAACTTTCAAGATAATGGTATGCCAAGGTTATCAACCTATTTCCCCACAAGTGGCCCCAAAGATTATGCCTCACTTTTCTCATCTCACGGAGAAAGGTATTATTATTATGAGGATATTTCATCTTTTAAAAAAATACTTAACTATTTTAAAAATCACTTGGAGGATTTCAAAAGCCATCCTTATTACAGCTACTTGAGCGAAGACAACGTAAATATGTATTCTCGATTATTATCAGCTGACCTTTTGGAAACATTCGATTGTTATATGCATGGAATAGAATCAAAAGAATTCAACGAAGATATTTTTAAAACCATACTCTACAGACTATTTAGTCGTATTTTTAAAACAGCACTCCCAATCAGTATTTGTATTCCTATACTGTTGATTAGATTTGAAAAAGATGAAATGACAATTACAGATAATATAAGAATAAGAAGACTAACAAAAAAAGAAATGATATCCTGTTATGGTAAAGGAGGTTATTCTGATACATATGAATTATTAATCGTTTCAAGCGCCACCCATATTCTGGAGCTTCAAAACTATTCTGTAAACAATGGTCCCATTTTCTCGAACTACGCATGGGGAGTAGTTGATGCTTACCCTGTTGACATGATTGATAGATGGTTTGCAGCCTTTAGAATTGTCACGCAATTAAATACCGGTTATGGGCAAATTCTTTGTTTCCCTGATGATTGGGGTATTCGTAAAGGAAACCTCATAGATATTCATGGAGTTAAAATAAAAAAATACCCCTATTCTTTCATCAAGAATAGAAAGGATATTGATCCTACACCTTTAGTTACAATACAGCAACTGGAAAAAGTCATAAAGCTATTTCAGTTACTAAACGAAAGCAAATCTAATTCTATGAATATTGCCATAAAAAGATTGACCATGGCTTATCTCCGTGAAGAAGAGCAGGACTCAATAATTGACTTGATAATAGGAATTGAAGCGCTTGTAACAAAGGAAGATCATAATGAAATAACACATAAAGTTTCAATCCGAACAGCATTAATTCTTTCGACGCTTCCTCGATATCCATATTCGATAACTAAAACATTTTCTATTATGAAGAAGCTATATGGCTTTAGGTCGAAAGTAGTCCACGGTGCAAATATCTCCGATAAACAACGTGTTATAGAATTGCAAGAGAACGAATCTATTCCATCTGTGGAGCTTGCTGGCAGAATATTGGAATACCTGATACTTGCCATGGCATACCATCCCGAGTATCTGGATACAACCAAGATTGATACCATGTTCCTTGACCAATATGAAGCCATGCTGAAAGCACAGATTGTAGAAGGGCAATAAGAGTTCAACAATATTTGTCGCCCGCCAAGCGACCTCTCCCCCCGCCCCTCCTGCTATACTGTTTCCATCGACAACACCCACGGCAATCCACCATCACACATTACAGGAGGTCACCGCCATGAAAGCACTGTCCGTCCGTCCCGAATACACCTTCGACATCTTCGTGGGAGAGCAAACCTTTGAAGAACGCACCTGGCAGACCGACCACCGCGGGGACCTGCTGATCTGCGCCAGCTCCAAAAAGGAGCCCGGCTTTGTCAGTGGCTACGCCTATTTCGTCATCCCCCTGCTGGACATCCAACCCTCCAGGGAGGCTTGGTTCGACGAGCGCGGCAAGCGCGTCACGATGTACGAATGGACGCTGGGCAAGCCCAGGGCCATCGAGCCGATTCCCGTGAAGGGCAAGCTCCACCTGTACGACGTGGACGACGCGCTGATCCACTACGTCGACGGCGGCGACCTGGGCGCGTATGCCACTCCGGAGGAAGCAAACGCCTTTATCGACGCCTATATCAAGAAATACCTCGACCCGCTGGCCTATAAGCCCAAGAAAACGCGCAAATCCAAGGCAACCGAGGAAGAAGAGGAAGAACTGCCGCCCCTGACGGAGGAAGAGATCGAGGCCATGCACAGCGCCGCCATGGTGGACTACGAGCCCATCATGAAGCGCATCGCCCTCATCCGGGAATGGCTCGGCCTGGGCGTGTTCTGGGACAGCATCTCCTCCCCCGCCGAGTCTGCCGACTTGGGTCCCCTGCCGGACGTCTGTGGGCTGTATTGGGATGAGCTGGACAAGCTGCTGGTCGAACTGGAAGGCCTGGAGGACGACCTGGAGGACAACGAACCGGCCAAGGGCACGCCCGCGCACGAAGCATGGGCCGCCCTGACGAAGCAGGTGGGCAGCTATGCCGATGCCGTCGATGACTTCCTGATCCAAGCGGAACAGGGTATGGAAGAGGATGCCTTCAACAACCGGGACAAGACATGGTGACGAAGAGGAAAAGCGTCGCGCTGTTATGCCCGCAGAACACAGAGGACCGCCTCTGCCTGTTCTGCGGGTTCCTTTTTTTCTTCCTGCGCTTGCGTGGTGATCCGCTTGTTCTTCCATTGGGAGCCATTCCAGCGAATCAGCATGACGACCGCGCGAAAGACCTCATCCAGCGCCATGGCGATCCAGAGGCCGTGAATGCCCATATGGCACTGAATCGCCAGCAGGTGAGCGCCGCCCAAGCCGATGATCAGGTTGGAGAAAATCGCCCACAGCGTGGGGAATTTTACATCGCCTGATCCCCGCAGGCAGGGAATGATGGTCAGGTTGCAGGCGCGGCCAAGCTCCAGGAACAGCTCGATGACGAACAGCAGCTCGGTGTAGCGGATCACTTCCGGGTTGGAGGTAAATCAGGAGATGATGGGAACCCGGAAAATGAGCGCAATCAGCACGGTGATCACCTGATTGGCGGCGTTGACGCCGGAGGTGGCCAGGTCGTTATACCGGCTGAGCATGAACACATCCACGAAGCCCAGCATCATATGCAGTATGGCTTCGATCAGGATCGGGATGGTCAGCTTCAATAAATCCGGCGTCTTTTTTTCTGCGTTGATGATCTGGAGTGACTGATCCGTCTGACAATTCATGCGTTCGCCGTGGGTCTTCCCCCAGATTTCCCTTGCGTCCCCGCCCATTCTGATTTATAATAAGGTATATCACGATTGACGGAGGCAGGCATGCCGGACACAAGATTCAGCTGGCGCGCGCTGCGCGAGCATTTGCGCAAATACATATGGCTCTACCTGCTGGGCATCGCGCTTGGCCTGCTGGGGGCGGAGCTGCTTTGGACCATGACCCGGCCCCGGATTCCCAACACGGCCAGCGTGAACATCTACCTTGCGGCGGGGTATTCCAACCCCGAGCCCCTGGAGGCCCTCGCCCCGGGCATACTTGCGCGGGTGCAGGAGGACGACCCGAGCATCCAACAGGTGGCCTTTGAGAGCATGCTGTACAACGACCAGGTGTATACCAGCAACATGCTGCTGATCACCCGGCTGACCGTGGGCGAGTGCGACGCCTTCCTGGCCAGCGCGGAGGCCATGGAGGCGCTGGTGTCCACCGCCGCGCTGACGCCGCTGGACGACGCCCTGGCGGCGGGCTGGATGGGCGCGTACAGCCTGGAGCCCTACGTGATCACCACCGAGGAGGAGGAGGGCGGCCCGCAGCGCACCTGGACCGCGGGGCTTCAGCTGGACAGCCTGGACGCGCTGGCGCAGATGGGCGCCTTCGACAACCGGGGGGCGTTCCTGTGCGTCACCGGCAGCGGC
>CACXBN010000341.1 GCA_902765885.1 uncultured Ruminococcus sp.
GATCGATTTGATTGATTGTGACCACAATCTCGGTATGTACGCGCAGTTGGGCGGCGACGGGATAAAACTGCTTGACTGGCTTGTTGAACGGCAAACGTATTACCCGATCGCTCTTCATACTATGAATCCCGTTGGACGGGAAAATATGCAGCGATTGATAAACAGATATTGGGAAAGTTAAAAGAACAGGACGGACAAAAAAGATACCAGGGAGTCTTAAATTCGTCGACCTGGTATCATTATACAAATATTTTGGTCTGCAAATGCTCGGATGTTATTGCCTTATTAACTGTCTCCAAGAACACTATGCAAAAAAACGTGCTGGTTTTATGTGATTATTCGTTCTCCGGATTAACAAGAGTAACATCGAGATGATTGTAGGGAATTTCGATTCCGAATTTATCAAAAGCTTTCTTTGCGTCTTCCCACATGTCGAAGTACACGCTCCAGTAGTTTTCAGCTTTGCACCAGATACGGAGCTTCAGAACGATTGCGGACTGGGAATGGGCGGCAACAAGAACTTCAGGCGCCGGATCATCAAGGATGAGATCGTTAACTTTGGCTGTTGCAAGAAGGACCTTGCGCGCAAGTTCGATATCCGTGCTGTATGCTACATTGTAATCGAAATCGACTCTGCGGAGATCCTGAGTTGAAAGATTCTTGATCGTAGCTCCCGTGAGGGCTGAGTTCGGAACGACAACATCAATGTTGTCTGCCGTTGTCAGCTTTGTGTAGTAAATGCCTATTTCTTTTACGAATCCGGAAGCGACTGATGAGTCAATATAGTCACCGATGTGGAAAGGCTTGCTCACCATTATCACGATACCTGCGGCAATGTTGGAAAGACCGCCCTGAAGAGCAAGGCCTATAGTCACGCCCAGTGTACCTATAAGCGCTACGATTGAAGACGCAGGCACTCCGAGAATCATAACGGCTGTCAGAATGATCAGAAGCTTCAGCCCGGCTGAGATGAAGTTTGAAAGGAATGACTGGGCATTCGGATCAGCCTTGGCAAACAGCTTTGTCTTCTGAAACATTTTAATGAGAAACTTTACAAGAATAAATCCAATTACGACAACAGCCGCCGCTATAAGCAGTTTCAGAGCAAAATCCGGCAGAGTCGTAGTTACGAAATTAGTAAACCAGTTCATACGATACTCCTTATGTTTTGATAAGACAATTATACCGAAACTCCGGCCATTATTCAACAAAGATTTTGAGAATAATACTTTTAATGTTTATTTGCGTCCTCTCAGTTCCACACGGCGTATTTTACCGCTGATGGTTTTGGGAAGTTCGGGAAGAAATTCAACTATTCTCGGATATTTGTACGGAGCCGTGTGTTCCTTCACGTAATTCTGGATCTCCTTTACAAGAGCATCGTCGCCTGTTTTGCCGTTTACGAGAACCACAGAGGCTTTGACTACCTGACCCCTTATTTCATCAGGGACTGCAGTTACTGCGCACTCGAGAACATATGGAAGTTCCATTATGACAGACTCGATCTCAAACGGACCGATACGGTAGCCTGATGACTTGATAACGTCGTCTACACGGCCGACATACCAGAAGTATCCGTCCTCGTCGCGCCATGCCGTATCACCCGTGTGGTAGAAACCGTCATGCCATGCTTCTTTTGTCGCCTCTTCGTTTCTGAAATATCCTTTGAACAGACCGCATGGTGTTCTTTCGGTTGTCTTTATTACGATTTCGCCTGTTTCACCCGCATCGCAGACCCTTCCGTCCGGATCGTGGATCTCGACCTGATAGAGCGGGGAAGGACGTCCCATCGAACCGGGCTTCGGGTTGTCGCCTACGAAGTTGCCGATAACAAGAGTTGTTTCCGTCTGTCCGAATCCTTCCATAAGAGACAGTCCGGTGTATTCCTTGAATTTGTAGAATACTTCAGGATTGAGGGCTTCGCCCGCGATCGTAACATTCTTCAGCGAAGAAAGATCGTAGTTTTCTATACCTGCCTTAATGAAGAAACGGAACATGGTGGGAGGTGCGCAGAAAGTGGTTATGTTGTATTTCTTGAAGAGCGGGAGGATATCGTCTGCTGCGAATTTATCAAAGTCGTATGCAAATACACAGCTTTCGCACAGCCACTGTCCGTAAAGTTTGCCCCACAGCGCTTTTCCCCAGCCCGTGTCGGAAATTGTAAAATGAATTCCGTTTGGGTCTGCATTGTGCCAGTATCTTGCGGTTATATAGTGCCCGAGGGCATATTTATAGCTGTGTGCGGCGATTTTCGGGTATCCTGTCGTTCCGCTTGTGAACAGCATATACATCGTTGCGTTTCCGCAAGCCTCTTTGACTCTTTCGAAAGTATCCGGGTAGCTCATGAATTCGTCATCAAACGAATGCCATCCGTCACGGTGTCCGTGTGCCATTATCTTGATAAGTGCGGGTGCGGTAGTTTCTGCGGCAAGTTCAGCCTGGTGGGCTGTATCACCGTCACCCGTGCAAACGATTGCTTTCACGCTTGCGGATTCATAGCGGTATTCAAAATCATGCTTCACAAGCATATGCGTTGCCGGGATAGCGACAGCTCCTATCTTATGAAGTGCTATAGATGCTATCCAGAACTGCCAGTGCCTCTTCAGAACAAGCATTACCGTATCACCGAATTTAATGCCGAGATCTATGAAGTAATTTGCAGCACGGTTTGAAAGCTTCGAAATATCCGAATATGTAAATCTTCTTTCCTCTTTGTTGACATCAAGGTGAAGAAGCGCGATTTTATCCGGATTTTTTGCGGCTATCGCATCTACAGTATCATATGCAAAGTTATATTTATCCTCATTATGGAACTTGATTTCCTTGAGTTTTCCGTTGTCTTCTATGCATTCGATGAAATTAAGGGCAACAGCATTCTCGGGAAGCGCCGAGAGAACGGGATGATGAGCTTTTTCCGCTTCGGCTTCTATATCCTGGGTCTCAGGGTAGTCGTACGCAGCTCCGCCGGGGGAGATTATCATGGCGAGGAATGTGCAGTCTTCTCCTCCGCATGCTACCATTCCGTGCGGCTTTGAACTGTCGTAGTAGATAGAGTCGCCGGGACCGAGGACTTCTATATGACCGTCTATGGATACCTTCAGGCTTCCGGTGAGAATATAGTCATATTCCTGACCTTCATGATGCGCCAGCTTTATAGGTGCGTTCTCTTCTTCCGGATTGAATTTTGCCCTTACAAAGAAAGGTTCGGCGTTTTTGTTTTTGAAGAGTGGCGCGAGGTTGTTATACCTGAACCCTTTGCGCCTTGCAATCGGAAGGCCGCCGCCTGCCCTTGTTACGCTGTATTCCTGAAGCGTAGGGCTCTCACCTTTTAGAAGGTCCGTCGTGTCGATGCCGAATCTTGCAGCGCACTTGTAAATGAAAGTGAAGCTCATATCCACTTCACCGGATTCGAGTTCTCTGTATGTTTCCAGTGAGACGCCGGTACAGACTGCCATTTCCTCTTCGGATATGTCGCATATGAGTCTGGTCTCTCTGATACGGTCAGCCACTTCGTGTATGTATTTTTCCATATGATTTCTCCTGATTATAAAGAATTAGGATTAAAACAAAAAACAGTCCGTCTCGTATCTTGAGACGAACTGATAAATCCGCGGTACCACTCAAGTTGCAAAAAATGCCTCTCGTGAGATAAATATCTCATGTCGTTACGTGACATATACGTAGAGATTCTACTAAGCCTGTCGCGGCCTTTCTTTCCCTAAGCTCAGAAGTGATTGGCATCATCTGTTTCACATCCGATTTCCACCAGCACGGATTCTCTGCAGTGAGTATAAGAATATGCCGTCTTCTTCAACGCTTCTACAATACCCTGAATATGCCGAAAGTATACCACCATACAAGCATGTTTGTCAAGAATTTTCGCGTTAAAAAAGCATGTTTGGACAATGAAAATATTATGAAATTATAAGGCATTAATCACCTTAAATATAATTGTATTGTCGGTGATAATGTGATATACTTTTTGAAGTTAAGGGGAGGTGCATATGAACTATAAATCATATAACGACAGAACTATAAGAAAGATCGAGAGTGTCAAGGAATTCATGGCGGACAGAATGTTTCCGGAGATTTGCACACTCGACAATATATATGCCTTTGAGACAGAGGAGCATCTGAGAAAGCCTCCGGAATATTCCGAAATGAATATTATCGAGCCGGGGACAAGATGGGGCAAGGAATATTCTTCAATGTGGCTCAGAACAAAGGTCAGAATTCCAGAAGGATATGACGGCATGACCATAGGAATCATTCCTCATACCGAAGCATGCGAGACCATGTGCTTCAAGAACGGTATTCCCGCAGGAATCATCAATTCAAAGAACAATTTCCTCGGCGGAGTGCACTCCGTAATGTTCCTTGTGACCGATGCAAAGGCAGGAGAAGAATATGACGTTGCTTTCGAGTGCTATGCGAACCACAATATCCTGGGCTGCGACCCGTATATAACTTACGGCGCAGATGAAGTCGAGCACAGTTTCACCTGGACATACAGCGGAGTATCGCTTGTTTATCTGAATCGCGATATATATGATTTTGTTTTCGATACGCATATTGCCATCGAGCTGTCGCGCCTTCCTGAAAACAATTTCATGTCGCTCAAGGCTCAGGAAGCTCTGAAAGAGGCATATCCGTATGTAATACAGGATTTTCTTTACGCAACAAGCGAAGAGATAAACGAGTCCTGCCGAAAAGTATCCGAGATTCTTGCGCCTGTTTTTGAAAAGACCGGCGGGGATATCACAAGAGGATATGTCGGAATGACGGGACATTCCCACATGGATACCGCATGGCTGTGGCCAGTATCCGAGACTATCAGAAAATGCGCAAGAACATATTCCCAGGTGCTCACATATATGGATATGTATCCTGACTATACATTTATTCAGTCCTCAGCCCTCCATCTCGACTGGATGAGAGAATACTATCCCGATGTCTTCGAAGGAATCAAAAAGAGAGTGGCAGAAGGCCGCTATGAGCCGAACGGCGGCGTATGGGTCGAATGCGACTGCAATATAACTTCAGGCGAATCTATGATCAGACAGTTCCTGTACGGTCAGAGATTCACACAGAAATATCTGAATTACACGTCCGATTCCTTCTGGCTTCCCGATACATTCGGATACAACGGAAACATTCCCCAGATAATGAAGGGTTGCGGCGTCAAATACTTCTTTACCACAAAGATAAGCTGGAACGACCTTAACAAGTTCCCGGCAGACAGCTTCGTCTGGAGAGGCATCGACGGGAGCGAGGTGCTCACCCACTTCACCATGATAGTCGTTCCTCCGGATGTGGACGGAATTAATTATGCAATTGATTCCGTGGCTGATAAAAAAGCTGCCCCAATGAAGTACGCAACATACGGATTCGGTGACGGCGGCGGCGGTCCGACATTCGGAAAACTTGAATTCTTAAAGAGGACCAAGGATCTACCGGGACTTCCCGTGATCGAACCGTGCAGCGCATCTTCCTTCATGCATAAACTCGAGAAGAGGATAGACAAGCTTCCCGTATACGACGGTGAACTTTACCTCGAACTGCATCGCGGTACTCTTACTTCGATTCACGATGTAAAGAAAAACAACAGAATGGCTGAAATCGCGCTCAGAAACCTTGAACTTTTCAATGTGCTCACCGGCAACAGTATAAATCCGAAAAGAGACGAACTCTATAAGATACTGCTCAAGAACCAGTTCCATGACATCCTTCCCGGAACTTGCATCCCGAAAGTATATGACATAGAAATTCCGGAAATGAAGCAGATGATTTCCGACACAAACAATGAGACGGAAAAATACATAAAAGAGCTCACTGAAGCCGATGAAAACACGGTTACCGTATATAATCCGCTTTCCTTTGACAGACATGATAAAGTCAGATTTGACGGTGAAGTCGGATTTGACGGCGTTATCTACCAGTCATTTAAAGACTTTGACGGGAACACGAAGACCGATGTGTCTCTGAGTATCCCCGCAATGTCATCCGTTATCCTTAAGCGTGAAGAAATAGCTCCGGGACAGATCAGGTTCGAAGCAAACGGCACACATCTTACGACACCGTATTACGACGTGGAATTCGATGAAAACGGATATATCAAGGTGCTTGTCGACAGAAAGAACGGCCGTCATGTTGAAAAGGGAACAACTTCTCTCGGAACGCTCTGGGCAGGAGAGGATATGCCTCTTTCATATGACAACTGGGATATAGACAATGATGCTTTCGATAAACTGAAACCCGTGACAGAACATGTTTCGTGTGAAGTGGTATCATGCGGATCCGTCGAATACAGGATCAGAAACACATACAGGATAGCAAAAAAATCCGAGGCTGTTATTGATACCGTATTTTATTCAAACGACAGAAGAATTGACTTTGAAGTCAAGCTTGACTGCAATGACAGACA
>CACXBN010000342.1 GCA_902765885.1 uncultured Ruminococcus sp.
GGCCATTATGCCAAGAGGGCGTGTCTTCTTGAAAAAGAGAAGGATAAATGCGGTGATTATCCAGAAGATACCTTTATCTCCCAAACGTGTGATGAATGTCATGACAGGAGTCAGGAAGTCACTTCTTATATTCTCCTGAATCCAGATGAGGAACGCTCCGTCCCAGGTCATGGTTAATAATGAATCCATAGTGATGCTTATTCCTTTCGCGTACTTAATTTTTAAAATGCACTAAATATATTAACACATAAAAATGCGCTATGAAAGTAAAGCTTTCAGGCAATAAATAAATCCACGTAAAAAGGGCAGACGAAAGGCAGATATGTACAACAATGTTCAGGTGATCATTCCGTCACTTAATCCGGACGAAAAACTTATGAAGACGGCTGCCGGAATGATAGAAAAAGGTTTTACTGACGTTATCTTAGTGGATGACGGTTCTAATGAGACCTGCCACAAAGAATTTGAAAAGATAAAAGAAAAGTACCCGGACAATATCACTGTTCTTGTGCACGAGGTAAACAAAGGGAAAGGCCGTGCCATGAAGACGGCATTTGAATATGTCCTTAAGGAGAGAAAGGATTCTCTCGGCGTAGTAACCGTTGACGGTGACGGACAGCACACTCCCGATGATGCGGCGGGGTGTATCGATAAGATGACAGAAGGAAAATGTTTTGTCATCGGGTGCAGGGATTTTTCGCTTCCTCAGGTTCCTTTAAGGAGCAGGCTGGGTAATGTAATTACCAGAAATGTTTTTAAATACGTGTGCGGGATAAAGGTTTCCGATACACAGACAGGTCTTCGTGCGGTTCCTTATGATCTTCTCGAATACATGATCGGTGTTGACGGAGACAGGTATGAGTATGAGACCAATCAGCTTCTGCGTGTCGGATCCGACAAGATTCCTTATGCCGAAGTATCCATAGAGACGGTTTATATCGATGACAATCAGACATCCCATTTTCACCCCTTCAGGGATTCTGCCAGAATATACGGTGTGATCCTTAAGTTTGCGGCGAGTTCCGTTATTTCGTGTATAATAGATCTTGTCGCTTTTAGAGTGATTCTCGCATTTGTTCCCAAACTTCTCGATGCTGCTCTGAGGTCTACGATAGCCGGAACGCTTGCCAGGATAATCTCGGCAGTATGTAATTTTGTGATCAATAAAAAAGCGGTATTCGGGCATGATGGTGATACAGGAAGCAGTGCTCTGAAATATGCTGTCCTTGCAGTCTGTCAGCTGTGTGCATCCCTGGCACTTGTTGCATTGTTTACGACGATCTTCCGTGCTGAAAGCGACTGGCTCAAGACACTGATAAAAGCGGTTGTCGATACGGTACTGTTTTTCATAAGTTTTAAGTTCCAGAGAAACTGGGTATTTAAGAAAAAAAATCAGGGCTGAAAACCCGGTGATATACATAAGAAAGGTAATATGAAATGTCTTCACGCAGTGGAAAAATGAGTGGCTCCGGAACAGGAGTCGTAAAGATCGTTCTGAAAGTATTCTTAAGAACGCTGGCGGTAATAGGAGTTACGGTTTTACTTGTCCTGATCCTTTTGCTGGGAACCTGTTTCCTTGCTCTTCACGGACCCAGTCCCGCATTCAAAAGCCAGTTTGCGATGTTTGCCTATGAGACATCTGCTCTGAAATGGCTGCCCAGGCTGTTTCTGGGAGATGAACAGTTCGAACAGATAATTGCCGAAAACCTTATGCCCGAAGCAGAGGACGGAACGGCATCCAATACGGATCTTATCCAGATAAGCGAAACTCCCGATGAAAATGATGATACTCTTCCCCTGACCATTGAAG
This sequence comes from uncultured Ruminococcus sp., assembly GCA_902765885.1. GTDB lineage: Bacteria > Bacillota > Clostridia > Oscillospirales > CAG-272 > UMGS1696. The sequence continues at coordinate 1,811 of CACXBN010000342.1, forward strand.
AGATCAACGGCGGAACCTATCACGGATACATGATGATAATCCAGGATCCTTCAACGGTATTTGTCGGAACCGTAGACCAGTTCAGACAGGGCGACGGCGATGTCGTCAAGAAATTCTGTGAAAGATACGGTGCCATAGGCGGAGTCAACGGCGGAGAGTTCGTCGATATGGGTTCATACAGCTATACCGCATGCCCCGTCGGCGGCGTCATTACCGAAGGACAGCCTGTTTATGAGAACAACAATGTAGGCAAGTGGAATCTCGTATGCCTTACCAATGACAATAAGCTCATCCTTCTCAAGGGTTATTCCGTTCAGCAGGCACTTGAA
>CACXBN010000343.1 GCA_902765885.1 uncultured Ruminococcus sp.
CGCCACTACTGTGGAAAATTACAGAAAACTCAAGGAAGCGGGCATTGGAACATACATCCTGTTCCAGGAAACATACCACAAAGAGAGCTATCTGCAACTTCACCCGACAGGTCCCAAACACGATTACGCATACCATACAGAAGCCATGGACAGAGCGATGGAGGGCGGAATCGATGACGTAGGTCTCGGAGTCCTGTTCGGACTCGAGAAGTACCGCTATGAATTTGCTGGTCTTATCATGCATGCTGAACATCTTGAAGCCGTGCATGGAGTAGGTCCTCACACAATAAGCGTGCCCAGACTCAAGAGGGCAGATGATATCAACCCGGATGATTTTGACAATGGTATAGATGACGATATTTTTGCCAAGATAACAGCCTGCATTAGGCTGGCAGTTCCGTATACGGGAATAATAATATCAACAAGAGAATCCGAACAGACAAGGGCAAAACTGCTTCGTCTCGGAGTATCTCAGGTAAGCGGAGGATCAAGGACATCTGTCGGAGGTTATACCGAAAAGGAAAGGCCGCATGACACCGAGCAATTTGATGTGTCTGACCAAAGAAGCCTTGATGAGGTGGTGCTTTGGCTTCTTAACAATGGGCATATCCCGTCTTTCTGTACTGCATGCTACAGAGCGGGACGCACTGGAGACAGATTCATGAGTTTGTGCAAATCCGGCCAGATTGTCAACTGCTGCCACCCGAATGCGCTTATGACTCTGACTGAATACCTCGTTGACTATGCGGGAGAAGAAACCAAGAGAAAAGGGTTTGAAGTCATAAGCAGAGAACTTGAGAATATTCCGAATGAGAAAGTCAGAAGAATCGCTGCACAGAACATAGAAGACATTAAAAATTCGAACAAAAGAGATTTCAGATTCTGAGTACATACCGATTGGAGAATAGAGCATGGGGTTAAATGAAACTGTTTCTGCGGAAAGAATACATATCAGTTTCTTCGGCAGAAGAAACGTGGGTAAATCTTCCCTTGTCAATGCAGTCACGGGACAGGCTCTTTCTGTTGTTTCTGATGTTGAGGGGACGACCACTGACCCAGTAAAAAAAGCCATGGAAATACTCCCTTTGGGCCCTGTACTCATAACAGATACGCCGGGATTCGACGACGAAGGAGAACTGGGACTTCTGAGAGTAAAAAAAGCAGAGGAGATTCTTGCCAAAACCGACATTGCAGTTTTTGTGGCAGAAGCCGGAAGAGAACTGTATGATGATGAAATTGAATTCATCAAAATACTGGAGAGGAAAAAAATACCTTACGTTATAGCATATAACAAGGCTGATATTTGCGAAGGTGCTGCGTACAAAGGCAATGCGCTTGCAGTGAGCGCGAAAACCGGACTGAATATAGAATCACTCAAAGAAATGTTAGGCAGACTTGCCCCGCCTGAAAACAGGAGACACATTATTATTGATTTTATAGAAAAGGGAGACACAGTGATACTTGTCTGCCCCATTGATGAATCAGCTCCGAAGGGACGAATAATTCTGCCGCAGCAGCAGACCCTCAGAGAAATTCTCGACAATGGTTCTGCCGCCTGTGTATGTCAGCCGTCAGAACTCCCGGCAGTGCTTGAAAATCTCAAAAGGCCACCAAAAGCGGTCGTTACCGATTCGCAGGCTTTCAGAGAGGTTTCGGGAATTGTTCCTGACAACATCATTCTAACTTCTTTCTCGATTTTATTCGCTAGATACAAGGGAGAACTTGATGTTTTGGTAGAAGGTGCAAAGGCACTCAGAAAACTCGAGGACGGAAACAGGGTCCTTATCTCGGAGGGATGCACCCACCACAGACAATGCGGTGACATAGGAACGGTAAAATTGCCTGCCTTGATTGAGAAGGTCCTTAAGGTCAAGCCGTGCTATGAATTCACTTCCGGAGCAGAATTCAGAAGATCCCTGTCAGATTATGCACTCGTAATACATTGCGGAGGATGCATGCTTAATGAAGCGGAGATGAAGTCAAGAATCGGGACGGCAAAGGAAGCAGGAGTCCCGATAGTCAATTACGGAATGGCCATAGCCGAACTGAACGGGATTTTAGACAGAAGTCTCAGCATTTTTCAGAATGAAACACACTCAAATTAAACATCACAAATCTCTTTGATTGACAATGCCAAAACCAGATGGTATAATCAAAACAGTTCAGGGTTCGGAGGTAAAAATGGCTCAGAAAAATAAAGTCATGATGTCGGTAAGAATAGATGAAGATCTGTACAGGAAGATGCTCGCTGTTGCAAAGGCCGAAGGAAGAGATGAGAACAATCATATGCTTCATCTTATCAGGACCAATGTTGCATATTACGAAAGAATCCATGGTAAGATCAATACTTCAGACATCGTAATCCCTGAATCTTCGGAAACTGAAAAATAATTTTTGGAGGGTATCATGGCAAAGAAAGAAAAAAAGAAAAATTCGCTTTGGTCTGAGTTTAAGACATTTCTGACTAGAGGAAATGTCCTTGACATGGCAGTAGGCGTTATCATTGCCACAGCATTCGGCAAAATAACGACAAGTCTTGTTAACGACATATTCATGCCGTTCATAAGCTTCATTTTCGGTGCAAGAGATATGACAGCTCTCAACATTGTCGTTCGTGAAGCCGTTATGGATGGCGACACCGTTGTAAAGGAAGCTATCACAATCGGATTCGGCACATTTGTGGCTGCTATAATCGACTTCATACTTGTAGCACTTGTTGTATTCCTGATTGTAAAAACATTTAACAAGATTCATGAAAAGGCAGAAGCCAAGAAGAAGGCAGAGGAAGAAGCCAAAAAGGCTGCTGAAGAGGAAAAACCCGCAGAACCCTCCGAAGAAATACTGCTTCTCCGTGAAATTCGCGATTCTTTGAAGAAAGACGAAGAATAACGCCAAGGCAGAATATAAACTTGAGCTTGCTATGGCGGAAATATACGATGCCGCAAAAGAGAGAATCAAGTCGGCAGAAACTTCCGCTGTAGAGGAAAAAGTTAAAAAAGAAACTCAGGAAGATAGCCGGAAAAATGATTCTTGCGGGAATTATATGTTTCCTTGGATGTCTTATTGGTGATTTTGATAAAATATCCTGTCTGATCACAGGAAAAACAAAATAACAAAACATGCAGTACATGGATTTCAAAGCCGGATTCGTGTACTGCTTTTTTTGCGGATGCTTACAGGAATTTTGCGACACCATTGCCGCTGTATATGATGTTCTGGATACCTTGAATTTGTGGTGGCATTTTGGTATAATGAAATTTACGAAAAAAGGACAAGTATTAATTCAAATATACAAAAAAGAGGAACAAATGGCCGTAACAGAAAAGCAGAAAAAAATAAGAAATTTTTCTATAATTGCTCACATAGACCATGGTAAATCAACTCTTGCTGACAGGATATTGGAGTTTTCGAATACCGTTGCCGCACGTGATATGGAGGAACAGCTTCTTGACAATATGGACCTTGAAAGGGAAAGGGGCATAACCATCAAGGCACGTGCAGTGAGGATAGACTACAATGCCCCCGACGGGGAAACATATGCCCTGAATATGATAGATACCCCAGGACATGTCGACTTTAACTATGAAGTGTCAAGATCGCTTAATGCATGTGAAGGAGCTCTCCTTGTCGTTGACGCAACGCAGGGAATCGAAGCGCAGACTCTTGCTAATGCCTATCTTGCCGTCGATGCCGATCTGGAGATCGTTCCCGTGATAAACAAGATAGATCTCCCTTCTGCCATGCCGGATAAATGCAAAGCGGAAATCGAGGATGTTATCGGTATTCCGGCAATGGATGCTCCCGTAATATCAGCAAAAACGGGTCAGAATATATCCGACGTCATGGAAGCCATAATCAGAGATATTCCATATCCGAAAGGTGACCCGGATGCTCCACTTAAGTGCCTCATTTTTGATTCTGTTTACAACAGTTATCTCGGTGTTGTCGTGTATATCAGGGTCAAGGAAGGAACGTTGAAAGTTGGAGAAAAGGTCAGACTCATGAATACTGGCGCGGAGTTTGACGTTGTCGAAGTTGGAGTAATGGATCCGTTTGGATTAAGACCCACAGGAGAGTTGTCTGCCGGAGAGGTCGGATATTTTACCGCGTCTATAAAAAATGTTGCCGATACTCGTGTCGGTGATACTGTTACACATGCCGAAAATCCTGCTGACGAACCGCTTCCCGGATTCAAGAAAGTTCAGTCCATGGTTTTTGCTGGAATATATCCCGCTGACGGTGCCAGATATAACGAAACAAAGGATGCACTGGAAAAATTGCAGCTTAATGACGCCGCATTTACTTTTGAACCCGAAACTTCAATAGCGCTCGGATTCGGATTCAGGTGCGGTTTTCTGGGACTGCTGCATATGGAAATAATAGAGGAAAGACTTGAAAGAGAATTCAATCTTGACCTCATTACTACAGCACCCAGCGTAATTTACGAAATAACCAAGAAAAACGGTGATGTCGTCAAGATAGACAACCCGACCAACTATCCCGCGCCGGACGAAATAGAAACGGCCTCCGAACCTATAGTTGCGGCTTCCATAATAACGCCGACTGAATTCACAGGCGGAATAATGGATCTCTGCCAGGACAGACGCGGTGAGTTCATAGATATGAAGTACATAGATACCGGAAGGGTAGAACTTCACTATAAGCTTCCGCTCAATGAAATCATATATGATTTCTTTGATGCTCTCAAATCACGAAGCCGCGGATATGCATCACTTGATTACGAGCTTTCAGGATATGAGCCATCCAATCTCGTCAAACTGGATTTCCTGCTTAACGGAGAGATGGTCGATGCTCTCACCTTTATAGTTCATGCAGACAAGGCATATGCGAGGGCAAGAAAGATTGCGGAAAAACTTAAAGACAATATTCCGAGACAGCTCTTTGAAGTTCCGATTCAGGCTGCCATCGGGTCTAAGGTGATAGCGCGAGAGACAGTCAGAGCTCTCAGAAAAGATGTTCTTGCAAAGTGCTACGGCGGTGACATAACCAGAAAGAAAAAACTTCTTGAAAAACAGAAGGAAGGAAAGAAGAAGATGCGTCAGCTCGGATCCGTTCAGGTATCGCCTGAGGCATTTATGGCCGTACTTAAACTCGGAGACGACGACTGATAATGTGTATTTTACCGGAAAGGAGGGAGAACCGTGGCCAAAACAGAATACGAAAAAAAACTCGGACTGTATTTTCACATTCCTTTTTGCCTATCAAAGTGTGCATACTGTGATTTCAATTCGGCACCCTGTGCCGATCATGAGATAATATCCAAGTACATAGACGCCATGATCGCACATATGTCCAGCTATAAGAAAGCTGCCGAAGAGTACGATGTGGATACGATATTCATTGGCGGAGGCACTCCCACTTCAATTCCGATAAACGAGCTGGTCAGACTTATAAAAGCGATAAAGTCAAACTTCAATGTTGAGAAGGAAGCTGAATTCACTGTTGAATCAAATCCGGCAACAGTTGATAAGTCCTCTCTTGTAAAGCTCAGGAAACATGGTGTCAACAGATTAAGCATAGGGCTTCAGACCGCAGATGAAAATGAACTGAAGATCTTATCGAGGACACATTCAAGAAAAGATTTTTACAAATCGTTCCGGCTTGCGAGGGAAGCAAAATTCGACAATATTAATGTGGATCTGATGTTCGGCATTCCGATTCAGACACACAGTTCGCTCATGCACACACTCAGATATGTCATGTCCCTGGGACCTGAACATATTTCACTGTACGATTTGAAAATAGAGCCCGGAACACGTTTCTATGACAATTATGAAGAAATAAGGCCATATCTTCCGGATGAAGATACTGACGTTAAAATGTATCTCGATTCCGTAAAGCTTCTTCAGGATAACGGGTATTTGCAATATGAAATATCTAATTTTTCCCGTCCGGGTAAAATGTGTGCTCATAATCTCAGATACTGGAACTGCGATGAATACCTGGGATTCGGAGTTAGTGCGCATTCGTATTTTGAAAACAACAGGTTTTCCATCATACCGGACAGAGACATGTATATTGAAGCAATGCTGAATCCTCTTTCCAAGATCAGGGCCATTGAAAATCTTGAAGAAGTCGAAGAACGAGAGAGAATGGGAGAATATATCATGCTCAGGCTGAGGCTGAGCGATGGTATAGATCTGAAAGAATTCGAGAGACGTTTCGGATACTCGTTTGAAGAATTGTACGGTCAGAAATGCATGAGATTCCTGAGATCGGGTCATATGAGGATAAAAGCCGGAAAATTATCGCTTTCACCATCAGGAATGTTTATTTCAAACTATATCATCTCCGATATTCTGGAATTTGAAGATTTCGGAAAGTATTATTTTGGATCATAAGCTCACAGGAGATATTGGGTCATGAAAAAAGCCGTTTTTCTCGGTGCAGAAAACATAAATAATAACGTATATTCCAACGAAATAAAACAGAAACTGCGCTCGCATTACGAATTTGATTTTGACGGAACAATTGCAGATGAGTCATTTGAAGAATTCAGGGACATTTTGAATAAAGCCGAATATGCATTTTCAACATGGGGAATGCCGCATTTGACAAAAGAACAGATTATGGAATATCTCCCTAATCTCAAAGCGGTATTCTACGCAGCAGGAACAGTTCAGAAATTCGCCCGTGAATTTCTTGAATGCGGAATATCGGTTTTCAGTGCGTGGGCGGCAAACGCTGTCCCGGTTGCGGAATATACATTTGCACAGATTGTTCTTGCATCAAAAGGATACTTTCAAAGATTGCACAGACAGCATCTGGGCGACGACTGGCATCACAGGAACGTACCGGTTGATTTTCCCGGAGCTTACGAGGTGAAAGTCGGTATCATAGGAGCCGGAATGATAGGCAAAATGGTCATAGAAAAGCTTAAAACGCTGCCCGGGTGCAGAATAATGGTGTATGATCCTTTTCTACCGGATGAAAGAGCCTCGGAGCTCGGAGTTGTCAAAACAACCCTTGATGAAGTTTTCTCGGAATGTGATATTATTTCCAATCATCTTGCAGATAACGAACAGACCAAAAAAATGCTTACCGGAAAGCATTTTGACATGATGAGAAGAGGAGCGGTTTTTATAAATACGGGAAGAGGAGCTCAGGTCGACGAAGAAGGCCTGATATCCGCCCTTGAAAAAGACAATACGAAAGTTGCTCTTCTTGATGTGACCATGCCTGAACCTCCGGAAAAGGGAAGCAAAATATATCTGCTTGATAACATTTTCCTTACTCCGCATATAGCAGGTTCAATCGGCAATGAGGTCCACAGAATGTCGGAATATATGTTTGAAGAGAGCTTAAAATTCGACAGAGGCGAGCCTACTCGCTATTCGGTAACACTTAAAATGCTTGAGACAATGGCATAGGGAATATTATGATACGAAAATTCAATTACAAGACAAAAGAAATGCTTCTGGAGCATGCGGATGAAGTCGGAGTCAGATTGCCTTTTTCCGATGATATATCCGTCCTTGCGAACAGGGTGAAAATCTCTGACACCGATATCGAGACAAAGAATTCAATGACGATACATCCCATGGAAGGATTTGATTCTGAACCGGATGGCTCTCCAAGCGAACTCACAATGAGGAGGATCAGGAGGTTTGCCGAGGGCGGTGCAGGACTTATATGGTGTGAGGCCTGTGTTGTGGTGCCGGAGGCAAGAACCAGCATAGGACAGCTGTGGATTCATGAAGAGAATCTGGATTCGTTCAAAAGAATGGCCGAGACTGCACATGAGCTTTCAGACGGGGCTCCCGTCATACTTCAGCTAACTCATTCAGGCAGAGTGTCAAGGCCTGACAACAATCCGCATCCCATAATAGCATATCATAATCCGCTTATGAATGAGAAATTCGATATTCCTGCTGATTATCCTGTGGCTACAGACGAATATTTCGATTCACTTCCCGAAAAGTTCGGAAATGCCGCGAGAATGGCAAAGGAAGCAGGATTTGACGGCGCTGACATAAAATGTTGTCATAAATATCTTTTCAGTGAACTCCTTTCGGCATACACGAGGGAGGGAAGGTACGGCGGATCATTTGAAAACAGGACAAGACTTTTTGTTGACTCGATAAAGGCCGCGTCAGTCTGGAAAGACAGGAGATTTGTAATAGCATCCCGGTTCGGCCCATATGACTGTATGCCATATCCTTGGGGATTCGGCGCTGACCGTGATGATTACCTTAAGATAGATTGGGACGAGCCGGACAGGCTGTATGATATAATGTACGAGAATGGCGTAAGACTTGTAGACATGACTCTTGGAACTCCGTATTACAACCCTCATGTGAACAGGCCGTACGACAACGGGGGATATGAGCCTCCCGAGGACAGGCTTGTCGGAGTCTCAAGACTTATCGAAGCCGCTGGCCATATGAAGAAACACAATCCGGATATCACCCTTATAGGTACCGGCTATTCATATCTGCGCAAATTTGCCCCGAATGTCGGAGCAGGTGCAATTCTTGAAGGAAAGTGTGATGCGGTCGGATTCGGAAGGATGTCGTTCGCATACCCGGATTTTGCAAAAGATATTCTTGGAGAAAATGGGTTTGACGACAGGAAAACATGTCTGACATGTTCGAAGTGCACAGCGCTTATGAGAAAGATATCATGTACGGGATGTCCCATCAGAGACAGGGAACCGTATCTTGAAATATACAGGAAAGTTTTTGAGGAAAAGTAAAATGGCAGATGAAAAAAGATGTGCAGTAGTTACCGGAGCATCAAGAGGTATCGGAAGGGGCATCTCACTTGCGCTTGCAAATGCGGGCTATACAGTTTGTGCCGTTGATATCAGACCGGAAAATGTAGCCGAGGAATATATAAACGAGCTTAAATCAATATCCCCCGACTCTCTTTATGTCACAGGAGATATTTCATCTTCGGAAGACAGAGAAAGAATATGCAATGAGGCTTTTGAAGGACTCGGGCATGTTGACGTCCTGGTCAACAATGCTGGAGTTGCTCCGCTTGTAAGAGCAGATATGCTGGACATGAGCGAAGAGAGCTTTGACAGGGTCCTTGGAATCAATCTGAGAGGCACATTCTTCCTTACCCAGAAAATTGCCAAGAGAATGGCAGAATATAAGACAGATGCTATGAGAGCGGTCATCTTTATCACTTCAATTTCCGCGACCGTTTCAAGTGTAAACCGTGGCGAATACTGTATTTCAAAAGCAGGACTTTCCATGGCAGCTACGCTTTATGCAGACAGGCTTGCAGAATACGGAATCAGAGTATACGAAGTAAGGCCAGGAATAGTGGCTACAGACATGACGGCGGGCGTCAGAGAAAAATATGACAAGCTGATAGCAGAGGGCATTTGCCCTATAAAGAGAATGGGACAGCCTGAAGATGTAGCAAAGACCGTTCTTGCACTTGCTGAGGGATATTTCGGATACACAACCGGACTTAAGGTCGGAGTTGACGGCGGCATGATGATACAGAAACTGTAATCAGATGGTGGTGTGGATGCGATACAGATACCATCTCTTAATATTCATTATTGTTGTCACTGTGTTATGCTTTTTAATGGTTTCATGCGCTTCAGGTGAAAATCCTGCAAATACGGAGACCGGGAACATAGCAGATGATTCTGAAACCGGAAACGATGCAGAACCTCAGGAAACGGAGAAGGATTCTGAAACCATGCCAGTGAACGACTCCGATGTTGAATCGGACGAACCTCCTGTTGAAACCGAACCGGATACTGAAACGATGCCTGACACTGAGCCGGAACCCATACCGGAGCCGGAACCGGAGGTTGACAGAAGAGCAGAGCACATTTATGAAGCACATCCGGAACTGACTCCGGTGAATTATGATTCTCCTTCGCTCCTCCCGATTTCCGAAGACATGGGAATGGACTATCTTGACCAGTTTACTTTTTTGTGTGAATCGCCAACGTACTGGATCTGGCCGTACGGACTGCTGAAGGACGGAGAAGAAACCAAAAAAGTTTGGACCGGTCCTGAAGGAACATGTACTCTTGCATTCCTTAAAGGATATGAGATAAGAGACCCGTATGACGGAGGACTGCGTACGATACCGGAAGCCATTGCTCTTCACAAACCAGATCATGTGATCATTGCACTGGGACTGAACGGCATTGCTTTCATGGATGAAGAATGGTTCACCCAGGAATATGAAGACCTTCTGAATGATATCTGGGCCAACAGTCCGGATACCGTTATAGTTCTTATGTCAATGTATCCTGTTTCAAAGGCATACTCCGATCAGGGAATGATAACCAATTCCATGATCACTGCCGGAAACAGCTGGATTTTGAAAATCGCGGAAAAGTACGGACTTGGATATATAGATGCATATTCATGCCTTCTTGGAGAAGACGGCAATGCAATAGAGTCTCTTATTAAGCCTGATGGCTTTCATCCGAATTATGACGGACTTGTTCTGATACTGGATTATATAAGAACACACGCGCTTATTGAGGACTGATTTAATATAAGAAAGCCCTGTACCTGTCATTGAACGGGTACAGGGCTTTTCGTCGGATGAAGAATGTCATAGTACTGCATTTTCCGATCGGAGTTTTTGACTTGTCACTATGCTTTTCTCATAATGTCATATTTATTAACGGGAAAAGGAACTTTTGCTTTAAATATCATAGCTGCATGAGGAGTGGATTCTATTTGTTCTCCGTCTTTGCTCAGAAGAGCCGATAAAGTAAAGGCTCTTCCTGTTTTTCCGGGCGTGATAATTTCAACCATATCGCCGATTGAAGCTTTGTTGCGCTGTATGAATGTCGCTTCATACATACCATCTTCTCCGGGTTCTGTCACTGTTTCAAGTGCTGTGGAGAGATACGATTTGTCACGTATATATCCGTGTTCTGAAACAGTATTCGAATTTTCGGACGGAGAACCGAAAAAGAATCCTGTATCATATTCTCTGTGGCTTACACTGCACAGTTCGTTCATCCATGCAGGATCAAACCTATATTCCTGAGGAGATCTGCGATATGCATCAATGGCCATGCGGTAAGCATTGGTAACAACTGCAGTGTAATATGCGCTCTTGACTCTGCCCTCTATTTTATAGCTAGATATTCCTGATTCTTCGAGTTCCGGGATGTGCTCGATCATGCACATGTCCTTGGAACTCATGAAGAATGTTTCGCCGTTTGAATCTTCTTCGGCTCTTGCTACTACGGGAGTATCGGGTCTTGATTCTTCGCTGAGATTCACTGTGCTTGCGACAGAGTATTTCCATCTGCAAGGCTGAGCGCATGCTCCATGGTTGGCATCACGTCCCGTGAAATAGTTGGAAAGCAGACAGCGTCCGCTGTATGCTATGCACATTGAGCCGTGTATGAAGGTCTCGATTTCAAGATCTTCCGGAATATTCTTTCTTATTTCCACGATGTCCCTTAGAGAAAGTTCTCTCGCCAGAACTATCCGCTTTGCACCGAGTTTAGCCCATGTTTTGCATGTTTGGGCGGATACTACGCTTGCCTGGGTGGATATGTGTATATTAAGAGAGGGAGCTGTTTCGTTCACGAGATCCACAACGCCTAGGTCGGATATGATCAGCGCATCAGCATTGATCTCGTTGAGAAAAATAATATGTTTTTTCAGTTCCTCATACTCGTTCGTATGTGGCATGACATTTACGGTGACGTATATTTTTTTGTTTCTTGAATGACAATAATCAACTGCTTCCGCGAGTTCGTCATTTGTAAAGTTGTCGGATGCTGATCTCATACCGAACTGCTTTCCCGCAAGATAAACCGCGTCTGCACCGTATGTAACCGCAGCCTGAAGTTTTTCAAAATTGCCTGCAGGCGAGAGCAGTTCTGCTTTTTTCTGTTTGCTCATATGTCTCTCCAGATTATTATATTTCCGAGATGACGGGAATGATCATTGGCTTGCGTTTTGTCTTTGCGAATATGAATTTTGAAAGCCCGTCCTTAACCTCCGACTTAAGCTGTTTCCAGTCGGTTGCTCCTGCTTCAAGTGCATCTTCCACTATTATTCTGACTTTTTCTCTCATTTCTTCCATAAGGTCTTCGTTTTCCTTGACATAAACAAAACCTCTGGAAATAAGATCAGGACCGGAAGCGATTACTCTTTCGTCAGAATCTATGGTGATTATAGCAACCATGAGCCCGTCAAGAGCCAGATGACGGCGGTCCCTGAGGACGACGTTACTAACATCTCCTACGCCGTATCCGTCCACCAGCACTTTCCCTGCGGGCACTGTTCCGTTCTTTTTGCAGGTCTTGCTGTCAAGTTCAATGACTTGTCCGATATCCAATACGAAAATATTCTGCGGAGACATTCCCATGTATTCGGCAAGCTCCTTATGCTGCATCAGATGATGATATTCGCCATGGATGGGCATGAAAAATTTCGGCTTCGTGAGGGCATGGATCAGTTTCAGTTCTTCCTGACATGCGTGCCCTGAAACATGCACCACAGCCTCATCATGATAGACACTGACCCCGCGTCTGTAAAGTTCATTTACGACTCTGTTGAGGAGCCTCTCGTTTCCGGGAATGGCATTAGAGGATATTACTACAAGGTCATTCGGAGTCAGCTCAACCTGTGAATGGTCTGAAAAAGCCATCCTGTAAAGTGAGGACATGGGCTCGCCCTGAGAACCGGTAGAAATTATGGTTATTTTGTCCTGAGGGTATTTCCCGATTTCCGTTATATCGATAAGCGTTCCGGGAGGAACATCCATATATCCGAGCTTTGTGGCAGCACCGATTATGTTTACCATGCTTCTTCCCGTAATGGCAACTTTTCTGCCATACTTGATGCAGGAGTTTATTATCTGCTGGACTCTGTGCACATTAGATGAGAAAGTTGCTATTATTACTCTCTTGTCAGTGCTGGTCCTGAAAATGGCATCGAGCGATGCACCAACCTTTCTTTCGGATGGCGTAAATCCGGGCTTTTCCACATTTGTGCTTTCGCACATGAGGAGCAGAATACCTTCCCGTCCATATTCACCTATTCTCGTAAGATCCATCATCTCCCCGCCAATGGGTGAAACATCAAGCTTGAAGTCTCCCGTATGGAGAATATTGCCAACAGGCGTCCTTACTGCTATCATGCAGGCATCTGCTATGGAGTGATTTGCTCTGATGAATTCACATTTGAATACTCCGAGCCTTACGACTGAACCTGCTGATACGGTTACGAGGTTTGAAGTGGAAATCAAACCGTGTTCGGTAAGCTTGTTCTCCAGTATTCCGAGAGTCAGCCTGGTCCCGTACACAGGTACATTGATGTCTCGCAGCAGATAAGGTATGGCACCGATATGGTCTTCATGGCCGTGAGTTATAAGAATGCCTCTTATCTTTTCTTTGTTCTTTTCAAGATATGTGAAATCCGGGATAACGAGATCTATTCCTAACATATCATCATCAGGGAATGCAAGTCCGCAATCAATGATGATGATATCATCTTCATATTCAATGACGGCAAGATTTTTGCCAATCTCATTCAGTCCGCCAAGCATCATGACACGAAGTTTTGATTTTTGTTTTTTTGCCATTTTTATCCTTCTTTCTTTAAAAATATTGACGGGCTGAAAGCACAAAAAGCCGCACGTTGATCATCTGCGGCATGCCATGGCATAGTTATAGAAAGGCAAAAAGAGGGCATAGGTATCCCTTTTGTTTTTGCATGTTTCTGTCCGGTTTTCGAATCCTGTCGGCGGATCCATATTACGGATGAATGCCATGACTATTAAGTTAATCTGTATAAAAACTTGTGCGACCCGTTACCGGCGTCCCGTCACAAATCAACGCATGGTAAGTATAATCCATATCAGGTATCTTTTCAAGTAAAAAATAGTATAATGATAAAGGTGTAACAATCAAATAATTTCGGGAAAATGTACAGAAAACGGTTCAAACATGGCTATGCCCTGCCTGTGAATTCCTAAAAAATCCTCCGGGTCAATCTTTATCGATTGTTTCCGGAGGATTTCTTCGTTTATTATTTTTTATTCTTTATTTCGTCCTGTGCTTTTTTCAGGAAATCATCGAACGGCATTGCTCCCAGATCTTCACCGGTTCTGGTTCTTACCGAAACTGTTCCGGCTAGTTTGTCTCTTTCGCCGACAACCAGCATATATGGAGTTTTCTGAAGCTGTGCTTCCCTGATCTTGTATCTCATTGTTTCGTTTCTGGAGTCACAGTGTACTCTGAGTCCAGCGTCCTCAAGTTTCTTTGTGACTTCTTCGGCATAGTCCGTAAAGTCTATTCCTACCGGAATTATTTCGGCCTGAACAGGGGAGAGCCACAGCGGGAGGTTGCCCATGGTCTCTTCGAGAATATATGCCATAAATCTGTCAAGAGATCCGAGAATTGCGCGGTGTATGACTACCGGTGTTTTTTCAACATTGTCACGGTCCACGTATGTTAGTTCGAATTTAGCTGGCAGGCAGAAGTCAAGCTGACATGTGGAAAGTGTTATCTCTGCTCCTACTGACGGCTTTACGTTGACATCAAGTTTGGGTCCGTAGAATGCAGCTTCTCCGATCTCTTCGGTGAAGTTTATTCCCAGATCCACAAGGACCTGTCTGAGGGCGGTTTCAGCAGTGTTCCACATCTCGTCATCATCATGATATTTCTTTTTGTCTGCAGGATCTCTCAGTGAGAGGACGCATCTGTAGTCTGTGATTCCGAAATCTTTATATACATCAAATATGAGGTCGACAACTTTTGATACCTCATCTTTGATCTGTTCGGGAGTTACGAACAGGTGAGCGTCGTTCTGGCAGAAATGACGAACTCTCTCGATACCCTTGAGAGTACCGGAGGCCTCATAACGGAAATCGTGTGCGATTTCGCCGATGCGTATGGGAAGATTACGATATGAGTGAGGCTGATTACGGTAAATCATCATGTGATGCGGACAGTTCATAGGACGGAGAACATATGTTTCATCGTCTACCTGCATGGCGGGAAACATATTTTCTTTGTAATGATCCCAGTGACCGGAAGTCTTGTAAAGCTGCACGGTTCCCACGCATGGTGTCATTACGTGCTGATATCCGAGCTTTCTCTCTTTTTCTTTGATGTAATTTTCAAGTACCTGCCAGATCACATATCCCTTTGGAAGGAACATCGGCATTCCGCGTCCTACAAGATCATCAGACATGAAGAGTTTGAGATCTTTTCCTATCTTTCTGTGGTCGCGTTTTTTTGCATCTTCAAGTTTCTGAAGATATGCTTCCAACTCATCTTTTTTCGGGAAGGCTGTTCCGTATATACGCTGAAGAGTTTCGCGCTCCGAGTCTCCTCTCCAGTATGCCGCATTGCATGCGAGAAGTTTAAATGCCTTGACGGCTCCTGTGGAAAACAGATGGGGGCCTGCACAAAGATCAGTGAATTCACCCATTTTGTAAAACGAGATTTCTTCGTCTTCCGGAAGGTCGTTGATGAGCTCGATCTTGTAAGGCTCATCTTTCATAAGCTCGAGAGCTTCTTTTCTTGGAAGGACGAATTTTTCCAGTTTCTGGTTCTCTTTGACGATCTTTTTCATTTCGGCTTCAAGCTTTTCGAGAACTTCGGCAGTGAAGCTGACATCGGAGTCAAAATCATAATAGAAACCTTCGTCGATTGCAGGGCCGATCGTCAGCTTGGTTTCCGGATAGAGTCTTTTAACGGCTTCTGCAAGAATGTGCGAGGCGGTATGACGAAATGTTTTAGCACCATCCGGATCTTCAAATGTGAGTAGTTCAACATCACAGTCAGATGAAAGGAGAGTTGTTAAATCCGATACTTTGCCGTTTACGCGCGCGGAGAGAACCTCACGGGATATCAGCTCAGCTTCGCGTGCTGCATCATATACTGTAACAGGCTCTTCAAATGATAATTTTTTGTCTTTAAATCTTACTTCAAACATATTTTCCTCCATACAACTGTTATCGAAATAATGAGGTTTATCACTGCAAAACAAAAAAGCCGGGGATAAGCCAGAATTACTGATAACGCAGATATTCGGGGTGCGGTTTGCGCACGGTTCCACCCGAGCTTTTAACTCTTTGATATATAGATTTACCGTTTTATTCGGGAGGGTGGTACGATCGGAACAATCGCGGAAGTCATCACACCGCCTGACTTCTCTCTGTACACGTTATTTCCGAGGCATGTCCCTCACGCGCGATTATATCAAAATGGCATCTTAAAGTCAATAAACATTACAAAAATCGAAACAATTTAGAAATGACGGCTTACGCACTCAATAGGCAAAAAACACTCGAAAAACACATATATAAAGTCGAATAATCTATTGATTCTTTTGAAAAATAGTTTATAATTGTATAGGTGGAGATTCGCTGATTTTCTCCATTACGAATGATATAGAAACGAGGAAAATTCATTATGAAGAAAAAAGTTGCTGTAATCGGCTATGGCGGGATGGGCGCAGGATTTCATTGCGTAAACATTAGGAACAGCGATATAGTCGAGCTTGCAGGAATATACGATATAAATCCGGAAAAATGCAAACTCGCAGAAGAAGCAGGAATAAGGGCATATTCAAGCAGAGAAGAGCTTCTTGCTGATCCGGAAGTTGAAATAGTAGTAGTTGCCACACCTAACGATACTCATGAAGAGATAGCTGTTGCTGCTCTGAACGCAGGAAAAAACGTAATAAGTGAAAAACCGGTAACTACTTCTCTTGAAAGTCTGGAGAGAATGATTGCTGCTGCGAATGCAAACAAAAAAGTATTTTCAGTTCACCAGAACAGAAGATTCGACGTGGATATGCTGGCTGTAAAAAGAATAGTTGATAATCGCGAAATAGGCGATCCGATTAATCTTGAATCCAGAGTCCACAGCAGCCACGGTATTCCCGGTGACTGGAGATGCTTCAAAAAGTATGGCGGCGGAATGCTTTATGACTGGGGTATCCACATAGTTGACCAGGCATGCGTGATATTCGGATATGACATCAAATCGGTGCAGTGTGAATTTGATCATATCACAAATGATGAAGTGGATGACGGTTTCAAACTTAATCTCGAATTCAAAAGTGGCGTGAAAGCACTTCTGGAAGTTGGCACATATAACTTTATTGAACTGCCTAGATTCTATCTCAGAGGCACTGAAGGAACGGCACTTATAAGGCGTTGGGAATCACCAGCCGAGATCGTGAAGTGCAAAATATGGAAAGATAAGGACGTAGTTCCCGAAATGTACGGAAGCGGTCTTACCAGGACCATGGCAACAAGGAACAGAGTCACGGTTGAATCATACGAGACACCGGCCATGACATCAGATGTTTTTGACTATTACAGAAATTTTGTCAAGGCATGTGACGGAATAGAGGAACAGCTGGTAACACACGATCAGATGAGATGTGTTCTCAGAATCATAATGTCCGCATTCGAGTCTGTTGAAAAAGGCGGACAGAAAATTTTCTGGTAATAATTTATAGAACAAAATCCGGGCATTCGTATAGATGACCGGATTTGTTGTATCTGGAGAAGACATGAAGATACTGGCAACGGATTTTGACGGAACTGTCAACTATGGAGGATGGCCACGGGAGAAATATGAAGCGCTCAGGAAGTGGAGGGAAGCAGGAAATCTTTTCGGACTGGTTAGCGGTCGCGGAGTGCCCGATCTTCTTATGCTGTCTGATGAAAACGCATTGATCTGCGATTTTTTGATAGCAGACAACGGAGCGGTAATAGCAATGCCCGACGGTGGCATAATATCGGAAGAAACAAATGATTTCAGCATAGCAAGAAAACTCATAAACTTTCTGTTCAAAAACCCTGAGTGCACATGGGCTTCAGTAAGAAATGCAAAAACTGAGTATTTTGTAAAACCAGGAAATATTCCCCTGAACCCCGGAGATGTGCATGAGGACCGGCTCCCTGAAATGGATTACTTCACTCAGATTAGCACATCATTTCCGGATATTGGCACAGTACCGATAGTTATAGAAAGCATTAAATCTGAGTTCGGCGGTCTGCTGAATCCCATGCAGAACAACTGCTGCATCGATATAGTTAAAGGTGGAATTAACAAATCAGTGGGAATAGGCAATTATGCAAAATTCATGGGAGTTTCGGAAAATGATATTGTTGTGGCAGGGGACAATGCCAACGACGCGGATATGATAAGGGATTACAGGTCATATGCTGTCGGAGGTGCCATAGACTCCATAAAACAACTTGCGACATATACCGTATATGATATAACTGAACTTATATACAAAGAACTTGAAGGAGATGATAATTGATGGTTTGTGAAATAATCTGTGTAGGTACCGAACTCCTTCTGGGAGACATTATTAACACCGATGGTGCGTTTATAGCGAGAGAAATAGCCTCTCTCGGCTTCTCTTCGTATCATCAGACGATCGTCGGAGACAATCATGAGAGACTTACGGAAGCCGTCAATACCGCATTCGGCAGAGCTGACATCGTGATCCTGACCGGAGGACTTGGTCCGACATGTGACGATATCACCAAAAAAACGGTTGCGGATGCGCTTGGGAAGGGAATGCACCTTGATGAAGAGACACTTGAGGATATAAAGCGGTTTTTTGAAATCAGGCACAAGCCCATGACCGACAATAATATACTGCAGGCAATGATTCCTGACGGTGCCGTTATTTTTCATAATGAATGGGGAACCGCTCCCGGCATAGCGATGAGCGGGACTGTTGGTGGCGAGACCAAGCACGCAATACTTCTTCCCGGTCCGCCTTCGGAATGCGAGCCCATGTTTTATAAATGTGCCCGTCCGTACCTTGAGAAACTCACGGGAAGCGTGATCTACAGCCTGAATATACATCTGAGCGGCATAGGAGAATCAGC
>CACXBN010000344.1 GCA_902765885.1 uncultured Ruminococcus sp.
GCAAAACACGATGATATAATTCACGCAAATAAGGGCGACGGGAGAAAATATGATGAAACATTCATTTGCATACGCATATTATTATTACTATTATCTCACCAAAAGATAATAGTGATTTTGTGTGCTTATCGAATGAATGATATTTAGGCAAACAGCATGCCGCACAAGATCACTTGTGCGGCATTTTCATTTTTTCCATCACAATTATTATACATTTTATTTATGCTTTTGGAGGAAAGATTTATGGCAGTCAAAATCATTTTGCTTGTTCTGTTCTTCGCAGTAATGATCGCAGTAGGTTTTATATGCCGCAAAAAGACTTCTGGAGTCAATGGTTTCGTACTCGGCGGAAGAAATGTTGGCCCGTGGCTTACCGCTTTCGCATATGGTACATCATATTTCTCCGCAGTTATATTCATAGGCTATGCAGGACAGTTCGGATGGCGCTTCGGTGTGTCCACCACATGGGTAGGCATAGGAAATGCAGTTATCGGCTCCCTTCTTGCATGGGTTATTCTCGGAAGAAGGACAAGACTTCTGACTCAGAAGCTCGATTCAAAAACAATGCCGGATTACTTTGGATCAAGATTTGATTCCAAAGCACTGAGGATTGCATCATCTGCAATAGTCTTTATCTTTCTCATCCCTTACACTGCTTCTCTCTACAACGGTCTCTCCAGACTTTTCGAATCCGCATTCGGGATCGACTATGTATGGTGCGTTGTAATAATGTCTGTGCTCACAGGTATATATGTTATTGCCGGCGGATACATGGCAACGGCCGTCAACGACTTCATACAGGGAATCATAATGCTCATAGGCATAGTTCTCGTGGTCGTTGCAGTGCTGAACGACAACGGCGGGTTCATGGAATCCTTCAGAGCTCTGTCTCAGATCGAATCCACGGTTGAGCCGGGAATGAAAGGTGTCTTCTCATCATTCTTCGGGCCGGAACCCCTTGCTCTTCTCGGTGTAGTTCTTCTCACATCCCTCGGCACATGGGGACTTCCTCAGATGGTAGGAAAATTCTACGCCATCAAGAGTGAATCCGACGTTTCAAAAGGAACACTTATTTCCACGATCTTTGCAGTAATTGTCGCCGGAGGATGCTACTTCCTCGGAGGATTCGGCAGACTGTACGGAGATGTGATTGATTACGGCGCAAACGGAAATCCGATATACGACAGCATAGTGCCGAAAATGCTTGAAGGTCTTCCGGAAATAATCGTTGCAATAGTAATCGTACTGGTCCTTTCAGCATCTATGTCAACTCTTTCATCTCTTGTTCTTACATCATCATCGACGCTCACGCTCGACATGATAGCTCCCATAAGAGACAGAAAAGAAAAAAAGTCGAACTCCAAATCGAATCTTCTTATGATCAGAATACTCATCGTATTCTTTATCGTAATCTCCGCTGCCATAGCTATTGTACAGGTTAAGTCAAATGTAACATTCATAGCTCAGCTCATGGGAATCTCATGGGGCGCTCTTGCCGGCGCATTCCTTGCGCCGTTCCTCTACAGTTTGTACTGGAAAAAGGTTACAAAACCGGCTGTGTGGGCAAGCTTCATATGCGGTGTGGGCATTATGGTTGCAGACATGATCTGCAACTTCACGGGTAATGTATTCATCAATTCATTCTTTGCCTCCCCGATCAACGCTGGTGTCCTTGCAATGGTATGCGGACTCATTATCGTTCCGATAGTGTCCCTGCTCACACCGAAGCCTGACAAAGCAAAAGTCGATGAAATGTTCTCGTGTTATGACAGAACTACAGTCGACAAAGCGGCTCACTCTCTCGGAGAATGATCTGCTTTCTGCAACTGTATCGTGCTTCTCTTGTAATTAATGCTCTCTTGTTGTATAATATCCGACAGAAAGCAAAGCCTTTCTAATTTCTAAGACAGGAGACGCAATTATGGGATCTTTTAAAAAGTATCTTGCAGAGTTCTTGGGAACATGTGTCCTCGTAGTCTTCGGATGCGGTACTGCTATGGTCGTCGGCTGTGACAGCGCATCTGGCTGCGGATACATCCTGACTGCTCTCGCATTTGGTCTTGTCATCGTAGCTATGGCATATTCGGTAGGAAACGTTTCCGGATGCCATATCAACCCGGCTGTTTCAATCGGAATGCTGGTAGCTGGAAAATTGTCCGTGTCAGATTTCTTCTGCTACATTATTTCCCAGTTCCTCGGCGGTATTGCAGGTGCAGGTATCCTTAAAGGCATTTTCACCTGGGCAGGACTTACAGACAAGACAGGCGGACTCGGTTCAAACGGTCTGGCTAACGGCAACATCGGTGCCAGCCTTGTAATCGAAGTCGTACTCACATTCGTATTCGTATTTGCAATTCTCGGCGTAACAAGCAAAGTGGAAAACGGCGCTGTTTCCGGTGTTGTAATCGGTCTGACTCTCACTCTGATCCACATTTTCGGAATTGGTCTCACCGGCACATCCGTAAACCCCGCTCGTTCACTCGGCCCGGCTCTTCTTGCCGGCGGAGATGCTCTTGCTAATGTCTGGGTATTTATCGTAGCTCCTCTTGTAGGCGGTGTACTTGCTGCACTCTGCTACAAATTCCTGGATCCTGCCAAGAAGAAAAAATAAGCATATATTATATAGGTAAACTAACCGTCAAAAAAGGACAGGTGCAATTCATTTGCATCTGCCCTTTTTGTTTTCGGTTATCTTACATGATCACTGAACGGTTTCTGCCACGGCTTTACCATTCTGCCCGAGATATCTCACACAAAGCATTGTCATATCATCAAACTGTGCATTGTCTTTTACAAAATCATCGACGGAATCTCTAACCGCCGCGACTATCTGTTCTGCCGACATGCCTCCGGTTTTCTCAAAACATGCGATAAGCCGGTTGTCCCCGTATAGTTCCTTGCTTTTTGAATTAGCTTCCGTAACTCCGTCTGTATACAGGTAAATGACGTCTCCGTCAGAAAGTGTGATGATATTTTCCTTATATATCATATCCTCCATTCCGGCAAGGACAAAACCGCTTTTTGTGTTTATATATGAAGGGGATCCGTCCTTAACGACGACAGGAGGATTGTGGCCGGCGCTGACATATCTCAGTGCTCCTGTCTTGAGATCGAGTATGCCTACCCAAATGGTTACAAACATATTTGCCTCGTTCCCAGTACAGAGAGCATTGTTTGCTGTCTCCACAGCCTCTGCAAGTGAAGGTATGTCTCTGATGCAGTTCTGGAGAGTGATCTTGGCATTTGCCATAAACAGTGCGGCAGGAACTCCCTTGCCGGATACATCTCCGATCACCAGTGCAAGGCTGTCGGGATCCACGAAGAAGACATCATAAAAATCTCCTCCGACTTCCTTTGCGGCTTCCATAAAAGCACTTATATCTATCTCTCTGCGTCCCGGATACTTTTCGCTGATAACCGGAAGGAGCGAATGCTGGATCACGTTGGCTACTTCCAGTTCGGAACGGATACGGGTCTTCTCCTCGACCAGCGCCTTCTTGTTTTCGGTGTATGTGATAATTGCTATCATAATGGTAAAACCAACAGCATTGATCAGTATGAAAGGTATGGCTATCTGTCTGACTATATCAAGAGCCGTCTCAAACGGTCTCACCATAATAAGGACAACTCCCAGATGGAAAGCTTCCATCAAAGCGCCTACGACAAAAGCTATATAAGGCTTTCTGAGATTATCATGCCATTTGAGAGAAATGAACCCGCAAACCAGACCGATTATGCATGTGGCAACTATACAGGCCGGCGCCGTAATTCCTCCGAGAACCAGTCTGTGCGCCCCGGCAATCACACCGGCTATTATCCCGCCGAGCGGACCGCCTGTAAATCCCGAAATCATAGGCCCAATGTCACGGACAGAAATGATGGCTCCACGCAGTTCGAATCCCGAGATGTTTCCGTATATTCCGAACAGCCCTCCGAGGATTCCGAACACAATCGCATACGGCCACTTTCGCTCCGTTTTCATTACCTTTGATATTATATCACTTCCTCCGATCAGTCCGGCAACCACCAGAATGACGGCAAGCGTTCCGATTAGTTTTGTAAATAGTTCCATTTCACAACCCTCTCAGGCTTTTCTTTTTTCACTGTATGTTGTGAAAACCACGGTTCCCGAGACAGAGATCTTTGCTTTCCCGCTTCTTATCTCGTTGCTTACTCCCAGCGGGATCTGTCTGATGATCTTTGCCTCATCGAGAGTATATTCGCTTCCGGATTCACTTACGATTGCTTCATCGAGTGCAAAAACAGAAAAGAAACCGTCAAAGCTTTCGATTTCGATCGTTTCATCCTTAAGGATACGACAGGTGTTCTTTCCGTCGGAGAGAGTCGCATTTATTCCCCTCTGTTTCATGTTTTCTAAGTAGCTTATATTGGCTATCGTGTGGTCAAGTCTTCCGCCTGTCCCTCCGATAACAAGAATGCTTTCACACCCGAGCTTTTCAGATGCGTAATCGCACGCCGCCGTGGTGTCAGTCACATCCTTGTGTGCGGGAAGTCGTATTACGGTGACTCCTTCTGGCAAGATGCCGGAAAACGAGTCAAAATCTCCTATTACCACCCCGGGCACTATTCCGAGTTCCCGTGCATTGTACAGTCCGCTGTCTGCGGCTATGACGACATCATAGCCGTGCGGATCAATATCAAGATATTCCGGAAAGCATTCCCCTCCGGTAATTACCAAAGCTCGCTTTCCTTTTTTCGCTTCCACTGAGGAATACTCCTTTGCTCCTCAAATATTTTTATATAATTCTGATGTCTCGATTCCGGTATGGTGCCGTTTTTGACCTGATCAATCACGGCACATCCTTCTTCTTTCAGGTGTGTGCATTTCCTGTATCTGCATTTTCCGATGAAGTCTCCGAATTCCCTGAATCCGTAAGGCAGTTCCTCATAGGGGAAGAAGTCAAATCTTGCAAAATCCAGCATCGAAAAGCCCGGTGTGTCTGCAAGCCAGAAGACTCCGTCATGGACTTTTACCGGGAAAAGCTCGACATGCCTTGTCGTATGCCTTCCCCTCAGATTCTTATAACTGACATGACCTGTTTTAAGGTTAAGATTCGGAAATACGGAAGTCATTATCGTTGATTTTCCGGCTCCGGATACGCCCGCAAATGCTCCGCTGACGAACTTGCCGTCAGAACGGGAGGAGATGTCTGATACGAACGAAGACAGCTTGTCGATCCCCTCTCCGGTCTCTCCGCTTACCGTAAAAGTCACGAATCCTGCCTTTGAGTAGATCTTCTCTATCTCGTCTGCTTTTTTTCTGTCCAGATCGCATTTGTTCACTACAATGACTGTTTCAATGGACGCGTTTTCCGAAATAACGGTAAGTTTATCAAGTGTCAGAAGATCGGGTTCGGGAGAAGCCGCGGGAACCACTGCAAAAAGATAATCAAGATTTGCGAGCGGAGGCCTTATCAGTATATTGTCTCTCTCCTTTATCTCCGATATGACCCAGTCAACATCAGCGCCCTTGTCAGATTTTCTTTTTTCTCCCGGGGTTTCGGGATCTTTGAGACAGTCATCCTGCACATTGTCTGCAGGCTCTATCACGACCCTGTCACCGACGGTAGGCGTTATGTTCTCCAGTCTGAAAATTCCCCGTGCTCTGCACAGATATTCTTTTTCTTCTTCGTCCCGGAATCTGACACAATAAAGTCCCCCGACTCCACGGGTTATGACCCCTGTTCTGTCTGTTGCCAAATCAGTTTGTTCTCCGTATCTAAAAATCAGTTGAACCAGTCGTCATCTTCGTCTTCCGAACCGCTGTCCGTGGTATCACTCGGATCCTCCCAGCCGTCTTCGGGCCCCGGGAACCATGTCTCAATCGGTTCCGTATCTGCATACGGGTCCGGCTCTTCGGGCTCTTCAGTCTCCGTGTCTACAGGCTTTTCCGTGTCCTCGGGATCTGTATCGGAAACAGAACTATCGGTATCTGTGGTTTCTTCACCTGATGTATCTTCACCGGTGTCTGTGGTATCCGTTGTATCTGATGTGTCATCCGAATCATCCGGGCCGGTGGTTTCCGTATCTTTGGTATCCTCTGTCTCCTCCGGTTCAGTGTCAGGCACGATCAGATCATCTTCTGTAGGCTTGTCAGTTCCGTTTCCGGAATAGGAGGCGCCCCCCGCTACAGTAAAGTCGATTTTTGAAAACGCAGTTGCCTCGTATCCTGCCGTCAGGCTCTGTGTCAGTATGAGTCCCGGAGTACCGTCGTCCTTGACATACGTGACTTTTCCGATCTCGAGGTTGTTTTCAACAATAGCCTGAAGTGCCTGCGCCTCATTCATTCCGACAAAATTCGGAACATAGGTTTTCGTTACGTCAGACCCTTTGCTTACATAGAGGGTGATTATTTCGTTTTCGGTTACTTCTTCTCCGAATGCAGGGCTTGTTCTCACCACATATCCGGTCTCCATCGAATCGTCATCCACATATTCGACTTTGACCCTGAGTCCCTGCCTTCTGATCTGGGATTCTGCTATGCGGTAATCCATTACCGTGTAATCCGCAACCAGAAGTTTCCTGATGCCGAGGCTCACATCGAGTGTTACATTGCATTTCTGCTTGCC
>CACXBN010000345.1 GCA_902765885.1 uncultured Ruminococcus sp.
TCTTAAGAGCATGCATAAAGTCTTCAGTATCGATAGCTCCGTCTTCAGTATCGATAAGCTTTGATATCCATTCCAGCTTCTTGTCTATGTCTTCCTTGCTCTTGTCCCCTGATTTGTATTTCCAGTGAGCAGCTATACCATATTCTGCAACCTGGTGCATTTCACGGGTCCTTATCTGAACTTCAAACGGAATACCGTCTCTTCCGATTACCGTTGTATGGAGGGACTGATACATATTGGGTTTCGGCGTTGAAATATAATCCTTGAATCTTCCCGGAATACTCTTGAACAGTTCATGTATAATTCCGAGAACGGTATAACACTCGAGTTCTGTTCCCACTATGATTCTTATCGCATAAAAGTCATAGATTTCATCAAAACTTTTGTTTTGATTGAACATTTTACGATAAATGGAATAAACCGTCTTGACTCTTCCCTCAAGCTGGAAATCTATATTGTTTTCTCTCAGCTTTTCAGCCACAAAGGCCCTTGTCTTGTCAATAAAGTCCTTGTTTTGTCCGTATTTTTTCTCGATGCTCTCTGAAACTTCCTGATACCCGATGGGGTCAAGATATGAAAGAGCCAGATTTTCAAGCTCCTGTTTCATTTTCTGCATGCCGAGACGGTGAGCAAGCGCCGCATATACATGCATGGTTTCCAGAGCAGTGAGCCTTCTCTTCTCGTCTTTCTTTACGCCGAGAGTCCTCATGTTGTGAAGTCTGTCGCAGAGTTTTATGAAAATGACCCTTATGTCCTTGGACATGGCAAGAAGCATCTTACGGATGTTCTCCATGTTCGCTTCTTCCTTGTCTTCGACATTTATGGGCTTCATTTTCGTAAGCCCTTCGACAAGCATTGCGACTTCTTCGCCGAAAAGTCTCTTTATCTCGTCTATGTTTGTTCTGTCGGAGCAGTCTTCAATGACGTCATGCAAAAATGCCGCGCAGATTGAATCCGTGTCAAGACCGAGCCCGGTAACGATTTCCGCTACGGCGACAGGGTGGGTAATATACGGCTCACCGCTTACTCTTGTCTGGCCTTCGTGCAGCTTTTTGGCATACAGATATGCTTTTTTTATTTTATCTATGTCGTAGTTTTTTTCGCTGTTTTCAACCACAGCCAAAATTTTGGATATATCCTCGAACGACGTGTCTTCGGTTATAATAATATCATTTTCTTCCATGCTCGGTACCGGAATAATTCTCTAATAATCTTGAATATAATTTTGATTTCTCCAGCGCTGTTTTTTCACTGCCGTGAAGCATCTGAACTGAGAATTCATTCGATTCCTTTCCTTCGCTTTTGCATTTGATAAAGCACAGCTCGTTGAATATTTTTATGATATGTCTGAGTTTGACGTTTCCGACATTGCACCCCTGTCCGGCAAGCGTTTTTTCGAGCGATCTGATCGTGAATGATTCAGTTTCGTCGACACATCCCGCCAGTACTCTTTTCAGCGCCGTGTAGACTGCTATAAAATCATTTCTTTCAGGAACGTATACTCTGAATCCCGGATTTTTATCGGTGTATAGACCTTTTTCCATTGCCGATGAAATATCCGCGTTGTTTTTCTCCGCTTCATACAGTTCGTCCGTTAGACGGATATCCCTGATGACCGCCTGAGCGCTTCTTAATCCCAGAAACTCATTTACATCGAGAGTAAACATCATATCCACTCGGTCTCCGGCATAAATGTCCGCTTCCGGAAGCCTCTTTCTGAAATACATTCCGGTTATGCTGTTGCCTCCCCCGTTCAGAGAATACCTGATGTGTCTTCCGTCGCCAACTGCAGTGGCATTCGTGACTTCCATGTCTCTCACAAGGAACAGAGGAACGGGGTTTGACGTGCCGAACGGCTCAAGAAGTCCTACCTCTTCAGCCTGACCCAGGTTCAGATCGGACGGATACAGCTCACATTCTGCTTCGAGTGAAGTGTCTGTTAACTCGCCGGTCAGTTTTTTTCTGGCTATCTCGTTGATTCTTTCGGTGAATTCTGCCAGTTTGTCCCTGTCTATGGTGAGTCCTGCTGCAAGTTCGTGCCCTCCGTATTTGATCAGCAGATCGGAACATTCACCCAGTGTTTCCGCAAGATTTAGCCCCCTGACGCTTCTGCCTGAACCTTTTCCGGTTTTGCCGTCCTCGGATCCCGAGAATGATATCAGAATCGCCGGACAATTGTACCTTTCGGTTATCCTGGATGCGACTATTCCTATTATTCCATGATGCCAGCTGTCGTCATCAAGGACTATAACGGGATTTTTCTTTATGTCATAAAACCTGTTTATCTTGGCAAACGCCTCTTCTGTTATCCTGTTCTCCTCATCCTGCCTTTCACGGTTGATCTCGCATACTTCTTTTGCAAGCTTCATTGCATCATCCATATTGTCTGACAGCAAAAGCTCGACCGCTATCGAGGCTTCTCTTATGCGGCCAGCCGCATTGAGTCTCGGTGCGAGAGAAAAACCAATGAATGTGGCACTGATATTCTTTCTTGTTCCCTTTCCTTCAGCCTGGATGACTTTCATTAATGCAGAAATGCCCGGTCTCTCGGTAGTGTTGAGAAGATCCAGTCCATAGCTCACGATAAGCCTGTTTTCATCAAGCACGGGCATGATGTCGGATATAGTGCCTATCGCCACAAGATCACAGTATTCATGTGCGACTCTGCTCACGCAGTCAAAGAACGTATCTTCCGGGTTCATCTTGACCTCAATGGCACAGATCAGCTTGAAGGCAACGCCTACACCTGCCAGTTCCTTAAAAGGATATGAACAGTCCGGCCTTTTCGGATTTATGACTGCTTCCGCATCCGGAAGCTCGGTTAAGCATTCGTGATGGTCCGTTATAACAGCCTTAAGGCCTATCGATTTTGCGATTTCGATTTCATTATATGCAGTAACTCCGGTATCGACGGTTATCATGAGATCATAACCATCCTCCCGCAGCTTCCTTACGGCCTGCGCTGAGACTCCGTAACCGTCTCCGCTTCTGCTCGGGATAAAATAGCCTACGTCTGCCCCCTTGCTTTTCAGATAAGAATACAGCACACACACGGAGGTGACCCCGTCGACGTCATAGTCTCCGTATATAACTATTTTTTCTTTCTTTGAAACGGAGTCGATTATGGTTTCGGCCCCTTTATCCATATCTTTCATAAGAAGAGAATCATAAAAATTCTCCTCTCCCTTTTCAAGGTATATTTTTGCTTTGTCTGCGTTAGTGCAGCCGCGGTTTATAAGAAGTTGAGCCGTAGGCAGTCTGAGACTGAGTGCACCGGCTATTCTGTTTACATCCGGATCATTCTGGAGTTGTTCTCTTGATACTCCAGACACCCATTTTTTCCTCTCTTTTGACATCTTACGCCTCTGTTATAAATAATTTACTCTGATTCGCCGTTATCTCCGCCCGAAGAAATTATCTCCGTGACATGAATGACTGGCTGTTTTTTTTCGACTTTTCTGTCAACTATTGCTATTATTCCAAATGCAAGCAAAAATCCGACAGCTGCAGAGCCTATCGCAATTCCGGGATTTTTCGTTAAAGCGTGTACTATTCCGTACACGAGTCCGCAGACGATGATGGGGAAAATAAAGACCAGTGCCGCATACCCCAGCACTTTACCGTCCTTGGCTTCAACTTCCACTCTGTCTCCGGCTTTCGCCCCTATATCATTAACTGCTTTCGCTCTCGCCTTATCGTTTTTTGTGCCTATAAGGCCGTATATTTCGCAATGTCCTCCGCATTCAGAACTGTTTTTTTCGCATCCGGAACACATTGAAGATCGTTTTGTTTCAACTACGGCAATATTGCCGTCGGTTTCCAGAACAGTAGCTTCCTGTTTCATGTTATTTCCTCTATAAAATAGGTGAATACTTCTCCATAATCTTAAGCGCCACCCTTATGCCGTCGACTGCTGCACTGACTATTCCGCCGGCATAGCCTGCTCCTTCGCCGCACGGGTAAACGCCATCCATTCCCGGAGCTTCATAATCCTCATTTCTGATTATTCTTACAGGCGACGAAGTCCTTGTTTCAACACCGGTAAGCGGGATATACCCGCTGTCAAAACCTTTGATTTTCTTTCCGAAATCGTGGATCCCTTCCTTAAGCATGCTTATTATATACGGAGGGAAAACAGACGAAAGATCAGCGCATCTGACATTTCCGTCCATATATGTCGGCACGACCCTTGAATACTCGCTTCCTCTATTTCCTGAAAGAAGATCGCCTACGGTCTGATACGGGGCTGCATAGTTGCCCCCTCCTACCGCAAATGCTCTTTTTTCTATATTTTTCTGGTATTCGATGGCTCTCTCCGGTGATGAACCGTAGTCTTCGGGATTGACCGATACGCAAAGAGCGGAATTCGCATTTATGCCGTCTCTGGCTCTTCTGCTCATTCCGTTGGTGACAATCTCTCCCATGTCGCTCGATGACGGAACGACATACCCTCCGGGACACATGCAGAAAGAATAGCATCCCCTTGCGCCGTTCCTGTGCGACAGCTGGTATTCCGCATGGCCAAGCTGCGGATCACCCGCAAAAACTCCGTACATCGCTCTGTCTATGTCTTCCTGAAGATGTTCTATTCTCACGCCGACCGAAAAAGGTTTTGGCTCAATCATGTACGAGCTTTCAAGAAGTTCTGCATATGTGTCCCTTGCGCTGTGCCCTATTGCCAGTACAAGAGCATCATATCCCATCTCATTTCCGTTTGCACTCAGTCTGTGATTACGGATATTCGATGCCCTGCAGTTATATATGATGTCACCGCCAAGTTCTCTTATTCTTCTGTCGGCATTTTTCACGACGTCCCTGAGAACATCGGTCCCGACATGGGGCTTTGCCTTGTACACTATGTCATCAGGCGCTCCGAGAGAATGAAGCACCTTCAGGACATAGGATGCTTTCGTATCATTGATTCTTGTGGTCAGCTTTCCATCCGAAAAAGTACCCGCGCCGCCTGCTCCGAACTGAATATTGGTCTCGGTATCGAGAATGCCGTTATTTATGAAATCGTCTACTCTGCGGACTCTTGTTTCGACATCCGCTCCGCGTTCAAGAATAACGGGTGAGTAGCCGTTTTCGGAAAGAATAAGGCCCGCAAACATTCCCGCAGGTCCGAACCCTACTATGACAGGGCGGTGAACCAGCTTTTTCTGACCTTTATTTACTTTTATTTCTTCTTCCGAATACATCTTCACAGGCAAGTCCGCCGGTATTTTTTCCAGGCTTCCCACCTCGGCTGTCACGGAATAAACAAAAGTTATCCCTTTTCTGGCATCGATTGATTTTTTAGAGATCTGAAGGTTTTCAGGATCTGCCCTCAGTCTTTTCCTTATCAGTCTTCCTGCTTCCTGCAGGGCTATCTCATCGGGACTGCCGTTTTCAAATGAGTATTTGACCTTTATGTCACTTAAAAGAATGCGCATTTCGAATTCAGCTGCCCGGTTCTGTAAATGTTACCGGAATGTTATATGATCCAACTTCTATGATCTGACCGGAAAAATCAGAGTTGATTTCTATTGTCCCGGTGACCATGACCGTCCCCTTGTTGTTTCCGAAATACGGGCTCAAGTCGAGAACGATGTTAATGTCGCTTGCACTCAGCGCTGCGAGTGCATCCATCGACCCCATAAGGGTAACCGTGACGGGATCTTTGGAATACGAATATTTCACTCCCGGGTTCGCTCCGACATCCCTGATGTTTTCTTCAAACACGGTTATCTTTCTTGTCCTTATTGAGTTATCGATTATGGCAGTCACCTGTGCTGAAGTGGTCGACACGGAAACGTTATCCACGAATCTGAGCTGGACGCTCTTGTCGCATCTGTTACCGCTGAAATCCAGTTTTTCGTCTATTTCAAGAGATTCAACCAGATTTCCCTTGTTTATAATATCCGCGTCTCCGGTGATGTCCACCGAGCCAGGAGATATGATGACTTCCGTATTGTCATATCCCAGGAAACCGTATTTGAAGTATGCATCAAGAGGCACTGTAACCGTTTTGTTTATCGGTATAGTAAGGGTGACCTCTTTTGGGTAGTAATCAAGATACGGACTTTCTATCACATTGTCATTTGCATCGAGAAGCGTTATCGTCTGGGTGATGGTAGTTGTCCTTGATATGCCGGACATGTCTATGTCCACAACCGCTTTTTCGATTCTGTTCAAAACGGTTCCGGCACCTGTTACCGTTACTTTTTCAAAAGGCCATTCGATCGTTCCCACAAAAGCACCGTCGGACAGGTTCGTGTTGTTTCTTCTTTCCGACAGGCTTACGGTTTTTTGACTGGACTCATCAAAATACACCGTAATGTAAACCGAATCGCCTCCTATTATTTTGCATCCCGAAGGAACGTTTATGGACGCTTTTATGGCATGGCTGTCAGCCGTCATCTCCGTCTTGCTCACATCGGCCGTAACTACTATATCGGAAGGAGTCACCTTAGAAAGAATGCTCTTCTTTCCTGCCAGTTTTACGTCTATCACGGTACCGTAGCCGCTGTACACTGCAAGATCATACTGGTCAAGGGCTTCTGTCTTGATGAGGTTGACAGGTATATTGCGGAATGTTTCCTCATATTCCGGACTTTCAACCATCATTACATATATCCAAAGTCCGAAGGCTATGATAACGCAAAGAATTTTTGCCACATTCTGAATGATCTTGTTCTTTCTGTTTTCA
The DNA here is from genome assembly GCA_902765885.1 of uncultured Ruminococcus sp. GTDB lineage: Bacteria > Bacillota > Clostridia > Oscillospirales > CAG-272 > UMGS1696. Next base: position 6,689 of record CACXBN010000345.1, read on the forward strand.
GAACTATTCAGCTTTTGATTCATTTCTTCTGCCATTTATCCCAGCCTCCTTTCACTCACCTTTTTCTTCGTCTGATTTCTTTTCTTTGCGTGAGAAAAATCTTTTTATCCTCTGAGCAACAGTAAGCTTTTCGGCTTCTCCGCTTTCAGAACTCAGCTCCTTCATAAGGAATGATTTCAGAGTTTCCTCCCTGTATCCCCTCACCAGTCTTCCTTCCACGGCAGTGGATACGATCCCTGTCTCCTCGGATACGATTATAACGACCGCATCACTGTTTTCGCTCATTCCGATTCCGGCACGGTGTCTTGTTCCAAGATCCTTGATTATGTCCGGATTGCTTGAAAGAGGGAGGAAACATCCGGCGGCATGCAGCCTTCCGTTCCTGATTATAAGCGCACCGTCATGCATCGGCGCTTTATTAAAAAATATATTTCTTATCATCGCAGATGTTGGGGTTGCATCTATAACGGTTCCCGTCAGGATCATGTCTCCCAGTTTGGTCTCTCTCTCAAAAACTATGAGAGCTCCTGTTTTGGTGGAAGCGAGGTCAGATACAGCAGAGGTCACCTCATCTATCATGGCTTCGACTCCCATATGCTTTGTGTCGCCTATGCTCTTTATCCCCTTAAGCGGAACAGCCCCCATTTTTTCAAGAGCAGATCGGAGTTCCGGCTGGAACAGTATAACCAGAATCACTATTCCTACCTGGAAAAGACTCTGCAGCAGATATGACAGAAGATACATGTCCAGCAGTTCACTGAGTGCTCTCATGACAAGGAGCAGGACAACGCCCAAAGCAAGCTTTCCGGCTCTCCTGTCACGTATAAATTTGTACAGCAGATAAAGAATCACTGCCACGCAGACTATATCCAGAACATCAAAGAATGTTATCCTTTTGATGATGTTCAGGACGTCCGTCATAAAATCTGAGAATGCAGATAAAACTACCATCGGACACTCCTCTGAACTGATTTTTCTCACGATCGTTTATTTAAAGTGAATATAATTACTCATTTTTAATTATACCACAATAGCATGCCTCTTTGCAATTCTGCAGACATATAAATATACTTAAAATGACGCAAAAAAAGGCTGCTTTTCTGATTCTTTCAATCACATTTTTTTGCATAATAATCTCACCTGATTGGAGAAAAAAAGCGAAATTCATCGTCATAATACCTGTATAACAATTTCAGAGGTGAATTCATGAACAATCTTAACATTTCCGGACACCGTACGGCCTCAGGCGGTATGGTGATAAAAAGATTCTTAGTCGATATTTTCTTCATCACCGCGTGCGCGATCTCGGTGATAGCACTCTTGTTTTCACTCGCAAGCTGCAAACCTGCAGGAAATGAAGAAAACAATCTCAAAACTGCAGAGGAAAGCACAAATGACGGTGAATCCGATACTGCAGCTCATGAAGAAACGCCTGCAGCTACCGGAGATGGTGATGCCGTGAATTATCCCGTGAATTATGAAGCAAGGTATATTCGCACGGATGGGTATTCTGACAAAAAGACTTATCCGGTGACCATACTGATAAAATCAAAAGAAGACCTTGACAAATATTACTCGGAAAACTCAGGTAGTTATTCCTTTGAATATTCACCTGACGATCATGAAAACAGCTTTAAGAAGCAGGCGGAGTTATATGATAATTCTTTCTTTGAGAAAAAAATGCTGGTTCTCATTCTTCTCGAAGAAGGCAGCGGTTCAGTTACACACCGAGTCAGATCCGCAACAATGGAATCCGGATTCATGCTTAATGTTGAAATTGAAAGACACGTACCCGAAGTCGGAACAGACGACATGGCAGAATGGCATATCATCCTGGAAATAGACAGGAATGACTGTCCGAATGATGTCAATGTTTCTTTCTTCAATTCAAACGCAGCACTGGCATCTGCATCGGGATCATTTGCATCACTGTCCGCAAGGATTCCCGAAGGGTGGCGTTCCAGGACAGAATCCGACGACGAAGTTTTGTCTCTATCCTTCTGGCCGGAGGGGGAAACAGGTCAGATCACCGTGCGGCACTCGTTTGAAGGGCTCGGCGTGTGCGGCACGGGGCTCTCGGAAGAAGAAACGGCAATTGCGGGCTTCAGTGCAGTAAAGGGCACCTATGACAACAGTCCCTCATGGAGCTTCATAACACTCAAAGACATTCCTCTCGGATACTGTTGTATACTCAACGAAGCTGACGGGACCTGGGATCTGAACAACGAAGATACGATAAACGAAATTCTTGATTCCATAATAATCGATCCTTGTTTTTCTTTCAGCCTCACATGGAATGTCAACGGTATAAGTTCATATGATTCCGAATCCGGAAAGCTCGTAAAAACCACCCATGCAACTCATCCGTCGGATTACATCTGCAAGTGCATCCTGTCACCCGAGGACCTTACCAAGATCTGCTCGCTTATCAGAAATCTGAACATAGAGTCATATGATGATGTTTACGATCCGGGCTGCTACTCCGAACCGTCGCAGGACCTTATTCTCCGCGTCAGCGGAAGAGGAATAGACAAAACGGTAAAAGCAGAAAATACATCGGTGATTTTCTCTTCCCAGGACGAGAAGGGCGATTTGTTTATGAAAACGTGCGAACAGATATCCGAGATAATAGTGTCTACTGACGAATGGAAATCTCTGCCCGAATATGAATTTTTCTATGAGTGATCAATAAGGAGCACTGAAAATGTCAAAACTGCCAATAAAAATACTTTCGTTATTGCTTGTCTTTACGGCGATCTTCGGTCATATCACATCATGCACTGTCAGGGCTAATTCCGAAGATCTCATGGATGGAATAAGCGCCAATAAGGTCCCAGAACCTGATGACCTGTCAGCTGGAAACACGAAACTAACTGATTTTGCCGTCAGAATGTTCAAAGCCTCTTTTGAAAACAGAGAAAACACAAACGGCAACATACTCATATCTCCCCTGTCAGTCCTGAGTGCTCTCTCCATGACCATGAACGGCGCAAGAGGTGAAACTCTGAGTCAGATGGAAAAGACACTCGGATTCACAAAAGATGAAGTCAACA
>CACXBN010000346.1 GCA_902765885.1 uncultured Ruminococcus sp.
CATCAGGGGAAAGGATACGGGAAAAGCGCAGCTTCGACGGCTGTCCGGATTCTGAAAGCTGCGGACCCTTCAAAACAGGTAAAGCTGTCGGCAGAAAAGGAAAACACAAGGGCGCACAAGCTGTATGTTTCTCTTGGACTTAAAAAACTTCCCGAACTTGACGGTGACGATATCGTCTTCGGAATATGATATAAAAGAGTTCATTATGCTCCGCGCCCGCTCTGCAGGGCGGTTATTTGAAAATATTTGAATATTAACATTCAAAAAAGGATGGAGAAAAATATGGGATTATTTACACCGAAATGGATGACGGACGCTACTGAAGCGGGTAAGCTGACAGATGAATCGAAACTCGAAAAAGCTTATCTGAAATCCGATAATATGCTTGTCGTGCTCACGTCTATCAGAAAAATAAACGATACTTCCTTTCTCTATGAAATATTGGAGGGGAAAAACATGCCGGATGTATCTGACGGATACAAGAAAATGATCAAAGAAATTGCGGCTGAAAAACTCGGAGTTCTTGACAGGGAACTGCTCATTAAAGCCGCTGCATTCTCCGAGCCCGCCATCGAGCTCCTCTACTATTCCGAAATACTTGAACTGATTAAGTCCCATGCATCGGACACAGACGATGATGTCATCTCGTCCTGGATGGACAGGATCAAAGACAAGAATGTACTCAGGAAGATCTATTTCAGCGATTCCATGCCGACTCGGCTAAGAAGCATGGCGCAAAAAAAGGCCGAAGAATAGTAGAGCGCTGCAGGAATATTTAAATTCCATGCGGGCAGGATACCTGAAAATCTCCTGAAAAACAGCGAAAGATATAATATGAAAGTTCTGACAGAGTGGTATCGTTTTGAGATACCTGACAAATGGAATGATCTTGTTAAGGCAAGAAAAAAAAGCAGAGTGGATCTCGTGCTTGCCTGGGACGAGGAGCTCGGATACAGCGGACGGCTTGTGAGCCTTAGATGTCTGAAGCGAAAGACCACGGAAAACGACGAGAACACGGAACTTCTCGGAATCATAACCGGGGAGAGCGGCGACAAGAGATATCTGTATGCCACATACGGCAAAGAAGGCGACGTAAGTGAAGACAACGAGGACTTGTATTTCAGGCTTGCGGATCAGCTGTGGCGCATATATGAGAGCATTGAGCCCGCTAACGGATACAGCTGGACTGCTGTCTGAAAAATCCTGAGCGGTAACTCGGCATAATATATACTTTTGTCCGGACTCTGTCCGGACAGAGTCTTACACATTACAGAAGACATGCGAAAGCAAAAGACAAAACAGAAAAGGAATGAGAGTTCATGGGAGAAAAAATGAGAAGAGCAAATAAAAAAAGCATTGCCGCGGTCCTTTTGGCTTTTGGAATTATATTTTCCCTTACGGGATGCGGCGTGAGCGGAAAAACGGAAAATGAGGCCAAAAAAGTCGAAAATATCGTGGAGGAGATATCCGTAAACTACGGAACATACGGGGAAGAGGCGAAAGACAGGATACGATCGCTGCTTAAAGACCTTTCGGGGCACGACAAAAACGCCGGGATCCGCTGGTCGCAGATCATGGATCTGTGGATGTCACCGGAACTCGGACAGCCGCTGAATTATGACGTCCTGCCTGACCGACTCCCCGAGACCGATGAACTTTGCATCGTTGTCCTTGGCTTCCAACTGAATCCGGACGGAACTATGAAAGAGGAGCTCATAAAGCGCCTGGGTGTTGCGCTTGAGAGCGCGGAAAAATATCCGAATGCATATATCGTATGCACCGGAGGCGGGACTGCAGCCGAGAACGAATCGGCTTCCGAAGCCGGCGAGATGGCAAAGTGGCTTGTCGAACACGGAATCGACAAAAAGCGTGTGATAGTTGAGGACACCTCCATAACAACTGCTCAGAATGCGATCTTCACTTACGATATACTGACATCGCTCTATCCTTCTGTGAAGAAGCTTGCCATCATATCAAGCGACTACCATATAGCGACGGGAGAGCTCTTATTCAAGGCGGAAGCTATCCTCAGGGCAAATTCACCCGGGAACGAAAAACTCGAGGTGATATCGAACGCAGCCTGGAAAGCACCGTCCGGGACTCTCTCGACCATGTTCCAGGCAGGCGCGCTGATTGAGCTGTTCGGAGATGTCGAGACCGCTTTTGAGATCTACTATGACAATTACGATATTCACGATCTGCCTCCGCTGAAATGAGATCAGATCTTTTACAAAAATGAATAAGGTATTTTTCAGAAATAATATCAAGTCTTATCTTTTGTGCTCCGGTCTGGGAATCGCCGCGGGACTTCTCGTTGCCTTTTTCAGCCGTTTTCCGGCTGATGACCTGTGGGCTATTGCGTTGTTCAGCTCCCGCACCTTCGGTTTCTGGATATGTTCCTGCTCCCTTATAGCCCTGTTTTCCGAGAGAAACTATTCCGCAGGTATAAACGTGGCTCTTTACGTCTATTTCATGTTTTATATAACTGGAATATTCAAACGTCTGGCTGTAGTCGAAAAGGGACACAATACGATGTCATATTTTTGGGACGGCCTGTGGCAGGAGCTTGCCTACGGACTGCTTCCTGCACTCGTATGCTTTGCGCTGGCCTTCGTTCTGTGGTACGGAAGGAAAAAGAGCAAGATATGTGTTGTTCTCCGTTTCCTCCCATCTCTTTTTATCGCTCTGGAGGCCGCCGGGTGTTTTGTTATGGTAATAATCAGGGGACGGGGATTGTTCATGACGCTCGTTGACTCTGTCTCCGTATTCATGTTTCTTTTTATAGTTTTA
>CACXBN010000347.1 GCA_902765885.1 uncultured Ruminococcus sp.
AACAAGAAAGAATTATAGTATAAGGACTTTGGCGCAATTCCTCTCGGCACATAATGAACCGAGGATCCTTGCGGTGATGTCCTGAAAACGGGGAAAAAAGTGAATTATCTTGAAAAACCAGCAGAGTGAGAGGAAAGAGAAATGTTTTATGATGATGTAATGACGGCAGTTGATTTTATAAAAACCAAAACGGGACAAAAACCGGAACTTGGGGTCGTTTTGGGCAGCGGGCTTGGAGCCCTTGTGGATTTTATGGAAAACAGGGAATATATTCCATATTCCGAGATTCCGGGATTTTCCTTATCTGAGATCAAGGGGCACGAGGACAGACTGGTTTTCGGTACTATCGGAAAAACCTCAGTTGTGGCAATGCAAGGACGTTTTCATTTTTATGAGGGATTTTCGATGAAGCAGGTGACATTTCCTGTCTTTGTGATGAAGATGCTCGGGATAAAAGATATTATCATTACCAACGCATGCGGAGGCATCAATGAATCATTCCGGCCGGGTGACATGATGATAATAGATGACTATGTTAACTCTCTTGGAAACAATCCGCTGATAGGGCCAAATGATGACAGGTTTGGCCCACGGTTTCCCGATATGTCGGAAGCTTATTCTAAACAACTCATTGTGTTTGCGGAGGAAAAAGCGAAAGAACTCGGACTCGATAATATTCAGAAGGGAGTTTACGCCTTGTTCCCGGGACCATGCTATGAAACTGCTGCTGAAATCAGAGCATTAAGAGTTATGGGAGCCGATGCCGTTGGCATGTCTACTGTCCCTGAAACCATAGTTTCAAACTATCTTGGCCTGAATGTTCTGGGAATAGCATGTGTGACAAACATGGCAACCGGTATTTCAAAAACAAAACACAGTCATGAAGAGGTTCTTGCTGTCGCCGACATGATTTCGGAAAAACTCTGCAAATGGGTTAAATACATGGTAGAGAACTGGAATTTCTGAAAAAAGAGACATGTATGAAATAAACAGTCATACATGTCTTTCACATTGTTTTCCATTCGTACTTGAAATCCTGATTGCAGGCAAGCGCAGCTTCAAAATCTTTCAAAAACGGTGTATTAATATTTTCTGCCTGTATCTGAAGACCGTTTATGGTAAATCCGGTTGAGAGAGTGTCAAACATTTTGAAATTCTCATCTATGCCGGTTCCGAGAAGCTTGACTGCTGCCTCCTTTTTGGTCCATATCCTAAAGAATTCTTCCGATGGTTCAGCTGAATTTAAAATGAATTCGAATTCACGAAGGGAGAAGAATCTTTTAGAAATTTTCAGATGTGTAAGGGTACTGACTTTTTTTCTTTGAATATCAAATCCAGTCTCGGAATCACAAAATGAGCAGGCCCATATGTTGTCACTGTGTGATATGGAAAAACTGACTTTCACCGGAACCGAGAAAAATGGCTTTTTTCCTCTTTCGGAAACCAATCTGATGTCTGAAGGCCTCACTGCGGCATAATCGCAGGCAGCTTTTATGAGGAGATCATGTGAGCCTTTTCCTGTGAAGACATCTGTATAGTAAATAACAATATTTTTCATAAAAAACCCCTTCGCTTCAGTCGAAGGGGTTATCGTTATTTCTGTTCATCGGCTGGCATGGTAGCTGCAGCCGTACCGCCCGAACCCTCATCTGATATTTCATCGCTTATCTCGTCACTGTAGTTTTCGAGCATTGAAGCAATGTCGCTCGTCTTGTCTGAGCTGAGTCCGTCTTTTTTCATCATCGCTTCAAGTACGCTTATATCGCTTGAAATATCCATCGACTGGTTTTTGAACAGTTGATCGAGCTGCTGGTCAAATCCGTAAACCAGCATATCGAGTATCTGTTCTATATTTTCTTTGGATTTCTGCATATTGTCACCTGCGACGCCGGCTTTTTCTATCGTACTGTAAGATTCAAGAAGCTTGAGTGTCGTCGGAAGATAATAATTCAAGAAGGTTCTGATTTTTGGCAGGGCCTTGGGATGATCGGTAACGTAATCGAATATTTTGCTCGTGCTTTGCTCTATCTTGTCGATTCTGTCAGAGACTTCTCTGTCTTTTATCTCATCGTTAAGTCTTCTTATTTCAGAAATAATGGAATCGAAATACTCTTTCTCTGATTTTTCCGGAGAGGACTGAGAAGACGTTTTATCTTTTTTATGTATCCCGTAGATTTTATCATAATCGATTTGGGTAGGATCATCGGGAACAGCTGACGGGGATCTCATGAAATTATTGGTCCCGAGATCTATATATGCGGTTTCTCCGAATATACCTTTATCTATCATCTTCTGCACATCTTTTTTGACTTGTTTAAGAGTTACATCAGATGCGGCTGCAAGTTTGTACAGGTTTATGCTGTCTCTGTTTCCGATAATCGCTTTGATTCGCTCATATCTTACATCGCGTTTTTTTATGAAATTTGCTCCGACAAACAGCCCTGCAGACACAAGCATTGCAGGTAAAGAAAATGTCAGAAAATTTGTCAGGGATCTTACACCGAACAGTGAAAAAGCAGATATTACCGTGCTGATTATTCCGAGAACAGTTGTTACCGTATAAGCTTTGGAAGCTTTTCTTGCTTTTGGTTTTGACTCTTTCTTTTCCTCGCTTTTTTTCTGCTGTGCTTTCTGCTGAGCCTGCTGTTGCTCATAATACTTGGCAGCACTTCCGGTATAACTGGATTCTCTGACTTTTCCGAATGTAGTATTGTCAGTTGATGAAGACTGTGTGTTTGTGAACGAGTTATTATTCATTTGAGCCGTTCTGGTAGGATTGTATCCATATGTTGTTTTTGACTGGCCGTTCTGCCACTGATTGTATTGAGCCTGCTGTGAATTGCTCGTGTACGTTCTTCCGTTATACGTGTAGCCGGCAGTGCCGTTTTGCGAAGGGTTATAGTACTTCGTTCCGGTGTTTGCGGTGTTCGAATTTCCAGGAGAATTCATAACGGCTGAAATAATTTTCAGAACTGTCAGTATGACGCCAATCGGAAAATTGACAAAAAATGCAATTATCAGAATCGGAATCGGTATATCAAATTTAAAATTACTACCGTTCGCCAATTGCGAATCCTCCTTTCATTAAGTATATGACCAATTTTTGCCACCTAATATTATATCCAATTGGGAAATCAATTTCAATATATTAGTGATTATGTTAGGTAAATTTCTTCTTATAGGCCTATATATGAGTATATATGAATGATTTACCGCGCTGACCGGATTTTTTAACAATCCCTCTTGCACATAATACTTTTATAACGGCCCTTGAGGTCATTTCATTTGTTCCGGTTGCCTTTATGAAATCTTTAACGGTGAACTCGTCGTTAAGTTCTCTTGGAATACATTTAAGATAGTCTGAATCGGTGTTCAGTTTTGTAATATCTGATATTGAAATGGGAATCATTTCGAATCTGTGTGAACCTCTTTTTCCGTTTCTGCTCCAACCGTCCGCCATCCGGTATTCGTCTGCTTCAAGAAATACGGCAATTATCGTAAGATTTTTTTCATTGATGTATGGAAGAATGCGTACTGTCTCAAAAATAACATCATATATGTTTTCTTTTTTAGGTGATGTATGTTTTTTTGATATCTCAGACGTCAGCGGATCAATCCATGAAACATATTTTTTGGCAATTACCGGAATCACGAGGTTAACTTTATATTTCGGAAGATAGGAAGACAATTTTGGACAAAGACCTGAAAAACCCGATGTCTCAATTTCGTAAATTGTGTCGTCCCTCATTATATCGGCAATAAACCCTTCTACGGGAACTTCGTGATAATTCTGATCATCACAGAAATATCTCTTCAGTGCCAGATGGAGAGTCTTTTCCTTATACGTTCCGATATTGTATCTTTCATGGTTAGATTGAGAAATATTATATATTATTTCCTGAAATCTTTTGTTATCTGCTTTCACAAATATTCCTCCGCAAAAGGGAAAAGGCCGTTCATCCTCAGATGATCGGCCTTTCATGGAGACAACAGGAATTGAACCAGTGACCCCTTGCATGTCAAGCAAGTACTCTAACCAGCTGAGCTATGCCTCCACACGCGAGGAATTATAACATATAGACAAAATCTTTTCAATAGTTTTTTTAAAATGCGCTCAGAAATGCTCCTATAGGCTCATGAATGACCAAATCTGCGTCATTGTCACGGGGCGTTGCGGATTTGTTTATGAGGACAAGTTTTGCTCCGGTATAATAATCCAGCAAACCGGCTGCAGGATATACGTTGAGTGATGTGCCACCGATTATAAGCATGTCCGCACGGTGTATCGCATTTATGGACCCGATTATGATATCATTGTCGAGAGACTCCTCGTAAAGAACAACATCCGGTTTGATAATGCCGCCGCATTCGCAGCGGGGGACGCCATCCGTATTTACTATATATTCAAGGCTGTGAAACTTGCCGCATTTGGTACAATAGTTTCGGTGGATGCTTCCGTGAAGTTCGTAAACATTTTCAGAACCTGCTTTCTGATGGAGTCCGTCGATGTTCTGAGTAATAACGGCATGCAGCTTGCCGGATTTTTCCCATTCTGCCAGCTTTACATGTGCCATATTCGGCATGGCTTCCGTGAAGATGATCTTATCCCTGTAGAATCTGAAGAATTCTTCAGGGTTATTTACGAAAAAAGAGTGACTTAAAATCGTTTCCGGAGGATATCTGTATTTCTGATTATAGATTCCGTCAGTGCTTCTGAAATCAGGAATCCCGCTTTCGGTCGATACTCCGGCACCTCCAAAAAACACGATGTTCTCGGATTCGTCAAGCCATTTTGAAAAAACGGTTCTGTAATCCATGTTGCCTCCTTGAGATGATTATTACGTAAAAATTATATCACGGCAGCTGTTGTGATGGCAATATCACGCTAATATTTTTTGTTTGACAAAACAGCCTGATTATCATATAATTTGAAGGAAAAATGAATTTAAGGTGAATGACAATGAAAAAAATCATGCTGGTATTCGGGACACGTCCTGAAGCTATCAAAATGTGTCCGCTGGTTCTCGAACTTAAAAAACGTCCTGAATTTAATGTGGTTCTTTGTGTGACGGGACAGCACAGGCAGATGCTTGATCAGGTTCTCGAAGCATTCGGAACTAAGCCCGACTACGACCTTTCAATCATGAAAGAAAAGCAGACTTTGTTTGACGTTACCATCAATATACTCGACAGAATCCGCGGGCTCCTTGAAACGGAAAAACCGGATGTTGTGCTTGTACACGGAGATACCTCTACGACTTTCGTAACAGCACTTGCATGTTTCTATCTTCATATTCCAGTCGGTCATGTGGAAGCCGGGCTGAGAACATATAATATAGAATCTCCTTATCCGGAAGAATTCAACCGTCAGGCTGTCAGCATTATTTCAAGGTTTAATTTTGCTCCTACAGAGCTGTCTAAGGATAATCTTATAAGAGAGGGGAAAGATCCCGGAAGTATCTATATTACCGGAAATACTGCCATTGATGCACTGAAAACCACGGTAAGAAAAGATTATACACACCCGGAACTTGACTGGGCAGGTGACAGAAAACTGATAATAATAACAGCACACAGAAGGGAAAATCTCGGTGAGCCAATGAAACATATGTTCAGGGCAATTCGAAGAATAATAGATGAGCATCCCGATGTGTGTGCCATCTACCCCATTCATATGAATCCGGTAGTCCGCGAAACGGCACAGGCCGAGCTCAGCGGGTGCGACAGGATACATATAATTGAACCTCTTGAGGTGATAGATTTTCACAATTTTCTTGCAAGAAGCTATATGATTCTCACGGACAGCGGGGGCATTCAGGAAGAAGCACCGTCGCTTGGAAAACCTGTGCTCGTGATGAGAGATACCACCGAAAGGCCTGAGGGAATCAAGGCAGGCACTCTTAAGCTGGTCGGCACCGAAGAGAATACAATCTATTCATCGTTCAAAATGCTTTTGGAGAACAGGGAAGAATACGAAAAGATGAGCAGAGCCTCAAACCCTTACGGCGATGGATTTGCCTGCAGCAGGATCGCGGATATTCTTTCCGAGAAACTATAACTATTTACGGATGGTAATGTAATATATGTCAATTTTTGGAGATGTTCTATCTGTCAGAGGGGTGGTTTTTCTCGTTTTTTCCGTATTTGCCATAGCCGCTCTCGGTTATTCGCTGGGAAGGATCAAAATCAAGGGAATTTCACTAGGAACGGCGGGCGTGTTTATAATAGCAATTGTTTTCGGCTGCCTGTTTTACGGACAGCTGCAGTCGGAACTCGGTGGCTTTGCCAATGATGCGCTGAAACTGGTGGAGAATTTGGGACTTATAATGTTTGTCTGCTCTGTCGGATTTATGGCCGGCCCTAGATTTTTCTCGAATCTCAGGAAAAACATTAAATCTTATGTGCTTCTCGGAGTTGTCATAGTTTTGCTCGAAGGACTGGTCGCCATAGGATGCATTTATATCGGAAGATTGACGGGTGAGACAAACAATGCCGAGTTTACAGCCATGATCGTCGGACTACTTTCCGGAGCACTTACGTCGACACCGGCATTTTCGGCAGCAAAAGATACGGTTGCCTCACAGTATGAAGGCATTGTTTCAGTCGGACACGCGATCGCCTACCTTTACGGTGTGATAGGAATAGTTTTGTTCGTTCAGCTGATTCCGCGAATAGAAAAAGCAGATATGGAAAAGGAAAGGGAAATACTGAGACAATCCCTCGCGGAAAGCGAAGCAGAAAGCAGAAAAGCAGATAATTCGAAGCCCGGAAAAGCCAAAAAGCTCATTAAAACGATTAATATCGATAAACTCGGAATCATGCCCGTGGCTCTTGCAACATGCCTGGGAATTCTTATTGGAAAAATACAGCTTGGTTCATTTTCTCTGACCTTGACCGGTGGATGTCTGCTTGTATCGCTTATATTCGGACATTTCGGAAATATATGGAAACTCAGTCTCAGACCTGACGAGAATCTGCTGAAAGTGATGCGTGAGATAGGACTTATGCTGTTCCTTATCGGTGCCGGAATTTCAGGTGGAGAGAAATTTATCTCAGCATTCAAACCGATCTATTTCCTCTATGGAGTTCTGATGACGACAATACCGCTTATCCTGGCCTACTTCCTCGTTAAAAAAGTATTTAAGTTCGGACTCCTTAACGGTCTTGGGGCAATAACTGGTGGCAGAACTTCAACACCTGCGCTTGGCACATTGATACAGGTATCACAGACAGAAGATGTGGCTGTAGCATATGCGGCAACTTATCCTGTTGCCCTTATTTCGGTCGTGCTTGTTTCGCAGGCAATCATTCTTATTTTCTCATAGGATAAAAAATCATGAAAGATACAATCAAAATAGACGCAAAGAGCACAAAGCTGATAGCTCACAGGGGACTTTCATCTCTTGAAAAAGAAAACACCTGCGCTTCATTTGAAGCAGCAGGCAGAAGGCCATCGTATTATGGAATCGAAACTGACATTCACAGAACTGCGGACGGCGATTTTATCATCATCCATAATGCGACTGTTGATAACGGCTTCGGTGAAACCGTGGAAGTCGAAAAGTCCACATACAGTGAACTCAGAAAAATAAGACTTGAAGGCCTTGAACACCGGATTTGCCAAGATGAACTCAGACTGCCGAGCCTGGAAGAATATGTCGGAATATGTCAAAAATACGGCAAGAAGTGTATTTTGGAGCTTAAAAGCGATTTCACTATGGATGAAACAAAAAATCTCATAGACAGAATCGCAAAAACTGGATATCTGGAAAATGTCGTATTCATTTCGTTTGTTTTTGAGGCTCTTCTCAATGTAAGAGCTTATCTTCATCATCAGAAATGTCAGTTTCTTACGGATGAGACAACAGAGACGGTGATAAGGAAATGTTCAGAGTCAGGATTTGATATAGATACCGGATACAATAATCTTACGGAAGAACTAGTGAATATGGCACATGAGATGGGGCTGGAGATGAACGTCTGGACCGTAAATACAACTGAAAAATCCGAAGAACTTATCTCTTGGGGAGTTGACTACATAACAACGGACTGTCTCGAAGGAAAATATTAAAAGAAAACGCCTGAGCGAGTTTTGAATCGCTCAGGCAATATTTTTACTTGCAAACTTTGACTGTCCAGTTCATCTCATCCTTTACCTGGCCCCACTGAATTCCTGTAATGGCATCATAGAGCTTTTTGGATATCGGACCTATTTCATTATTGTTTATTACTATTTTTTTATCTTCATCGTAAAGCTCACCGATCGGTGAGATTACTGCAGCTGTGCCGGTTCCGAATGCTTCATTCAATTTGCCGTTTTCGCTGGCCTCTATTACTTCATCTATCGAAACTTTTCTTTCTTCAACCGGTATATTCCATTTTTTCAAGAGCTCAACGCAGGATCTGCGAGTAACTCCGGGGAGGATATTTCCGTCTTCAAGCGACGGAGTAACTACAACGCCGTCAATTACGAAGAATACATTCATCGCGCCGACTTCATCGATATATTTTCTATGAACTCCGTCCAGCCACAGCACCTGAGCGCAGCCCATGTCTTCTGCTCTCTGCTGACCAATCAGGGATGCAGCATAGTTTCCGCCTGCCTTCGCACGACCCGTACCGCCTTTGACGCAGCGTACATACTCTCTTTCCACGAATATTTTTACAGGATTA
>CACXBN010000348.1 GCA_902765885.1 uncultured Ruminococcus sp.
AAAATAAATAAAAGGGACAGCGTGAAAACGGCGATCGCAGAAGCCGGAAAGTATGTCTCGGGGAAATAAAAACTATAGTTATTCCAGAGGGTTATTATGGCCAAACGCAAGGAAATCAATATAGAATTCGAAAACCAGAAAATATTACCCATAAACATGGAGCACGAAGTGCAGAAATCGTTTATGGAATATGCGATGTCAGTGCTTACCGACCGTGCGGTTCCCGATGCCAGAGACGGTATGAAGCCGGGTCAGAGAAGAGTTTTGTACGCCATGTTTGAGGACAACCTTACACATGACAAACAATTCAAGAAATCCGCAACGACCGTCGGTAACGTGCTCGGCAGATACCATCCGCACGGAGACAGCTCCGTGTACGGCACAATGGTCAGAATGGCCCAGGACTTTTCATACAGATATCTTCTTGTTGAAGGACACGGAAACTTCGGAAGCGTTGACGGAGACCCGCCTGCAGCATACCGTTATACCGAATCAAGACTGTCGAAGCTCTCGGAAGAAATGATGAGGGATATCGACAAAAATGTTATTCCGTGGGCGATGAACTTCGACAATACCAGAAAAGAGCCCGTGGTACTTCCCTCCCGGTTCCCGAATCTGCTGGTCAACGGTTCGATGGGTATAGCTGTAGGATATACGACAGATATTCCTCCTCACAATCTGGGTGAGGTTATTGACGGAACGATCTACTTCATGGATCATCCCGACGCCGGACTCGGCGAGCTTATGCAGTATATAAAGGGACCTGATTTCCCGACCGGCGGAATCGTTTACGGAACAAGCGGAATCATCGAGGCATATACGACCGGTCGCGGCAGGATCATGGTCAGGGGAAAAGCGGAGATAGACGAAGAGGAACATCATATAATCATTACCGAAATTCCGTACATGGTCCAGAAATCCGAGCTGATCGTAGCCATGAGCGAGCAGGTAAAGGATAAGAAGGTTGAGGGAGTTACCGATATCAGGGATGAATCCGACAAGGACGGACTGAGAATTGTCATAGAATGCAAAAAAGAAGCCAACTTACAGATCATCCTGAATCAGTTTTATAAATATACGGAACTTGAACATACATATTCGGTGTGCATGCTGGCTCTCGTTGACAAGGAGCCGAAAGTTTTGAATCTGAGAGAGATCCTCAGAGTATATGTCGCACACCAGATTTCCGTTGTCACGAACCGCGTGAAATTCGACCTTGACAAAGCCCAGAAGGAAGCTCACATCAATGAAGGATACAAAACGGTTATAGACAACGTTGATGAAGTGGTTTCGATAATCAGAAAATCATCAGATACCCAGTCTGCCAAGGAAAATCTTAAAGACAGATTCGATCTGTCTGACGAGCAGGCGCAGGCGATAGTCCAGATGCCTCTCGGACGTCTCAGCGGACTCGAGAGACAGAAGATACTTGACAAGCTGGCTGAACTGTACAGAGCCATCGACGAATACACGAGTATCCTGGCCGACAAGAACAAGGTCAGAGAAATAATAAAGGAAGATCTTCTGGCAATCAAAGAAAAATTCGGAGATGCAAGAAGAACGACGATCGAAGAAGCGGAAAACGAAATAGTTTATGAAGATCTCATCGAGCGTCATAAGACCGTTATAACCCTGACTCATGCGGGATATATCAAGAGACAGCCTGCCGACACGTATTCGGTTCAGCGAAGAGGCGGAAAAGGTATTATCGGAATGGCTACAAAGGAAGAAGACTACATAGAACGAGTATCGGTAGTTGATTCACATTCCATCCTGATGCTGTTTACGGATATGGGCCGGGTATTCCAGCTTAAGGCCTACCGTATTCCCGAAGCTTCAAGAACGGCAAAAGGCTCTAATATAGTAAATATTCTCGATATAACATCGGAAGAAAAAATAACCGCGATGTTCAGCGTGCCTGATTTCAGCGACACATCGCTAACGGATGAGTATGATGACAGAAATTATCTGATCATGATCACTCAAAACGGAATCATAAAGAAATCGAGACTTATCGATTTCAAGGCACACAGAAGAGGCGCGAAGATCGCAATAAATCTCGATGAGGACGACCGCCTTATATTCGTAGGACTTACACACGGCGAATCGGATATTCTGATAGCTACGAAACGCGGCCTTGCTGCCAGATTTGACGAAGAGAAAATCAGGGTTATGGGAAGGAACGCAAGAGGAGTCAAAGGAATAAGGCTTAATGAAAACGACAAGGTAGCAGGCGCATGCCTTATTGAAAAGACAGATGAGTGGAAAGAAGAGAACACCATTATTACGGTTACCGAAAACGGATTCGGCAAAAGAATATCTTCCGACTCATTTGCGGCAAAAGGCAGAGGCATAAAAGGAAGCTACATCCAAAGATACAGTGAAAAGACCGGTGAGCTTTGCGGCATAATGGTAGTCAGGGAAGACGAAGATGTCCTTATGATCACAAACGACGGTATGATGATAAGGATACCCGTGAAAGGAATACCGATACACGCAAGAACGGCACGAGGCGTGATTCTGA
The DNA here is from genome assembly GCA_902765885.1 of uncultured Ruminococcus sp. Classification (GTDB taxonomy): domain Bacteria; phylum Bacillota; class Clostridia; order Oscillospirales; family CAG-272; genus UMGS1696. The sequence goes on from CACXBN010000348.1 coordinate 2,525, forward strand.
TGAGGATGTCTTCTGAAAAGAAGATAGTTAACTTTGCTCTTGTGGATTCCGAATCGGATGAAGACAATGATTTCAAGGTGGAAGAGCTCGAAGGAAACGAAGATCCTGACGAAGATGAAGACGAAATCGAACTCTCCGATGAAGAAACAGAAGAGGAAGAAGAAACGCCCGAAGAAGAGTCGGCAGAGCCGGCAGAGCCGGCAGAACCGGAAGAAAATCTATAATCGTTGTCAGAAAACCGGGGAACCCAAAAAGTTCCCCGATTTCTATGAGGTGAAAAATGGGAAAAGTCAAATGGAAGGGATCGGTGCTCCTCTCCCCTGTTCCATCCGTTATGGTGACATGCGGAAACAGAGAGAAAACAAATATAATTACGATCGGTTGGTGCGGAGTGGTATCTTCAAAGCCGCCGAGAGTATATATTTCGGTAAGACCTGAAAGATATTCACATTCGCTTATAAAAGAAAACGGCGAATTTGTCATTAATCTTACTCCGTCGGACATGGTTGAGATCTGTGATTATGTAGGAACGGTTACGGGAAGAAAAATAGACAAAGCTAAAAAAACAGGACTGACGCTTGTTCCGTCTGAAAACGTCGAACCGATGTCCATAGACGAATCTCCCCTTTCGCTTGAGTGTAAAGTAATTGAAAGCAAAGAACTCGGATCTCATGAGATGTTTATTGCAGACGTTATCGGAGTAACGGTGGATGAAAGCCTTATAGATGAGAACGGGAAGCTGAGACTTGACAAGGTAAACCTGCTTGTATATTCTCACGGCGAATATTTTACCACCGGAAAGAAGCTCGGTCCGATAGGAATGTCGATGGCAAACAAAAAGAGAGGAAAACTGGCTCACATCAGCAAGATCAAAAGGGGCAGAAAGTAATGGAATTCATTGGCAGCACAGAATTTTTTCATATGTACAATCAGATACTTTCTGAGGCAGATATTGACGAAAATATCAAAAATGAACTCGTTAATGAGGATTTGATCTCTAAATATGTTAAAATAACCAATACACTAATAGAAAACAACAAAAAGTTTAATCTAACCGCAATTAAAGAACCGAAGGATATTATAATCAAACACATAATCGATTCCGTTCTTCCCTTTCTCTTACTGGAGAAAAAAGGAAAAATCGATCTTAATTCGGCAAAGAACATATGCGATGTCGGAACAGGTGCGGGATTTCCGCTCCTGCCTCTTGGCGCGGCCCTTATGATAAGAAATGCCAAAACGGTACTTACCGGCATCGATTCAACGGAGAAAAAGCTGAAGCACATACAGGAAAGCGCGGAACAGGCAGGACTTGGAAACATAAAGACGGCATCAGGACGGGCCGAGGAAATATCAAGGACACATTTCAGAGAAAAGTTTGATATCGTGACCGCAAGAGCCGTAGCGCCCATGGGGATACTTATGGAACTCACAATACCTCTCACTAAAGTAAACGGGTGCTTTATAGCGCTTAAAGGTCAGAGAGAGAAAGAAACCGAAGATATCGCTGTCGCAGCAAGGATCCTGGGAGCGGA
>CACXBN010000349.1 GCA_902765885.1 uncultured Ruminococcus sp.
GATGGGAAAACAGATAGAATCATTGGCTGAGCTGAATGAGCATTGGCTGCCTGTTATGGCAAACTCTGCGGCTCTCATATATGATACACTGAACGATGTAAACTGGGCAGGTTTCTATGTAGTAAAGGGAAGCAAACTTATTCTGGGACCATTTAAGGGGAAAGTTGCCTGCGTGGAAATAGAGAAGGGCAGAGGAGTATGCGGGACAGCATTCGAAACCAAAAAAACCGTGCTGGTACGGGATGTCCATGAATTTCCCGGCCACATTGCATGTGATGCTGCTTCAGAGTCTGAAATCGTCATTCCTCTGATTAATGATGGAGAAGTATTTGCTGTTCTGGATATTGACAGTCCAAGGAGTGGCAGATTTGATGATAAAGACCGAGAAGGGCTTGAGAGATTAGGAAAAATAATCGAAAAAAGCATAAAAGAATACCCGAAAATATGAAAAATCCCGGTGATGTCACCGAGATTTTTTTATGCCTTCTCAATCCAGACTTTCATGTTGCTGACATCTCTGTTTGCGAACATGTGATAAGGAATCAGTCTGATTCTTTTATTTATCATTTTACTGTATAGTTCGGAATATAAATCCAGGCTCGGTGAATCGACTTCAAATCCGTTCATCTCAAGCATGCACACACAGTGCACTTCGTCGCAGGTGATTTCCCATTCCGGATTTGTGATATTGAGCCGGATCCGGTTAAGATCTTTAATATTGTCGCAGCTTTCCGCACAATAAACTATCGGTCCGTATTTTACTGCCACCTTTCCCAGCGTATCCTTTATTCTTTTATCGGCTTTGACAAATACCGGCTTCATGCAAAAATCGATTATGATGTCTTTAGGATTTGCAAAAACCGCATATCCGTTGCACTTTGCGTATCCCTGCGATGCTTTAAACTCACTGCACCAGCCGGGAATTCTGACATATATAAGATCCGCTCCCGATATTTTTATTCTGATTTTCCCGTCCATCGGATAACGGGTCTCCTGCACAACTCTGATTCCGTTTTCGCAGTATTCCGAGTTTCCGAACTGATTAATGTATACCGCATTTCCTTCTTTTGAGTAGAAGTACTGTTCCATGGAGGCAAGTGTCCTGTTTATGTTTGGCGGGCAGCAGGAGCATTCAAAGAGTTTCGCTCTTCTTTTGACAGTGTGAGAATATGAAATGTTTTGGGAGTCGCCGATTTCAAGCACATTCTGATAAAAGAAAGAATCACCGTCGAGTGATACTCCGGAAAGCATGCCGTTGTACATTTCAAGCTCCACAATATCCGCATATCTGGCATTTCTTTCAAGAAGATTCATTCTCTGGGCGAAAAGCATCATCGCAATCGATGCGCAGGTTTCGGCATATGCAGACAAATTGCCGAGAGCATAATCTTCTCCGAATCGTTCTCCGTGAGCTTCCGATCCTATCCCGCCTGTAACATAAATTCTTTTTGAGGTTATGTCATTGAAAACAAGCCTGCAGGCTTCTGCCATTTCACTGTCTCCGAATTCGCGGGCATAATCAGCCATTGCGGCATACAGATAGCCTGCCCTTACGCTGTGACCGACAGCTCTCCTTATCTTCCGGACAGGCAGGTTTGACTGAGTATATTCTTCGACCGGATCGAGAGGATTATTCCCCCTTTTATCCACAAAAAACCTGAACAGCTCCAGCCAATCACGGTTTCCGGTTGCCTTATACAGTTTATATAAGGCAAGCTCTATCTCTTCGTGCCCCGATGTCTGAAAAGCCGGTTTGACATTCCCGTCTCCGTCCATGAACACGCTTTTTATGTATGAAGCGTACTTTTCCATGATTTTCAAAAAGCGGTCCCTGCCGGTCGCTTCATAGTAAGCGACAGCAGCTTCCATAAGATGTCCCGCACAGTACAGCTCATGGTTGGAACGGAGGGTAAAACGTCCGTTTTTTTCGACCACCGTATAATATATGTTGAAGTAACCGTCATCTCCCTGGTTTTCTTCTATCCGATCGATGAGCCATTCTGCTTTTTCCATAAGGTCCGGATCATGAGTCCTTGAAATATCATACGAAGCTCCCTCGATCCACTTTGCGACGTCGGAATCCCAGAAAAAATGCGGCTTGTTCGGATCTCCCGGTTTCCATTTGCATGAAAATGCGTCGATCCTTCCCGTTTCTTTGAATCTGTCGTAAACCGCACCAAGAGTCACATCGTGATTAAGAGTTTCTTTTCTTTTCCAAAAACCGTCTTTAAATATAACATTGCGATAATCAACTTTTTGCATGGATTAGCTCCTGTCGATTTGATAATAAGATGCCTGTGACATTATATCAAACCGCGTAATTCAATTCAACATATACACGAGGTTCCGACTTGCTAATTGCCGAAAAAAGCATATATCCTTAACTTCCTGAGAATTTCCGACTAAATGGATTTCCGACTCAAAAAAAGGATGTGGAAACTGCAAGAAAAGCAGTAAAAATAGGGCCTCGCGCCGCAAAATCATTGCATTTATCAGGCAAGTGTTGTAAACTGTGTTTAGTAGGATTTCC
>CACXBN010000350.1 GCA_902765885.1 uncultured Ruminococcus sp.
CAACAGGCGGTCCTCGTCATCCTTGCGGCTTGCCTCTTCCTCCGCCTCCATCTCAGCATATTCCCGAAGAATCTCCTCCGTGTCGGCCAGGGCCCGCTTGAGCTTCTTCGCTGCGTTGCCGGTCTGGGAGGAATGGGCCTCGTCCACGATCACCGCGAAGCGCTTGTTTCCTGCGTTAACCTCTTGATAAATCACCGGGAACTTCTGCAGAGTGGTGATGATGATCCCCGCCCCGTCTTCGATGGCCTGCTTGAGCTGCTGGGCGTTCTTGTCGATTTTTACCACCACGCCGGGAGTGTGGTCAAACTGATAGACCGTGTTCTGGAGCTGGCTGTCCAGCACCCGGCGGTCAGTGACAATGATCACGCTCTGGAAGATCTTCTCGTCCTTCTCGTCATGGAGGCCGCTGAGCCGGTGGGCCAGCCAGGCGATGCTGTTGGACTTGCCGGAACCGGCGCTGTGCTGGATCAGGTAGTTGTGTCCGGCGCCGTTCTGCTTCACATCCCGGAGAAGCTTCGTCACCACGTCCAACTGGTGATACCGTGGGAAGATCATGCGCTCGGAGATGACCTTGCCGGTCTTGTCGTCGGTTTTGACCTCCAGATGGAGATACTTTTGCAGGATCTCCAACAGGCGATCTTTGCACAGAACGTCCTTCCACAGGTACTCGGTGTCATATCCGTCGGGGTTCACCGGGTTGCCCTTGCCGCCGACGTTTCCAGCGCCGTTGCTGCCCTGGTTAAAGGGGAGGAAATAGGTTTTGTTGCCCAGAAGCTGGGTGGTCATATACACGTTGGTGAGATCCACGGCGAAGTGGACCAGCACCCGCTGTTTGAAGGCAAAAATGGTGTCCTTGCTGGCCCGGTCCAGCTTGTACTGGTCGATGGCGTTGGCGGTGTTCTGGCCGGTGAACTGGCACTTGAGCTCCATGGACACCACGGGGATGCCATTGACGAACAGCACGATATCAATGCTGTTCTCGTTGTGGATGGAGTAGTGGAGCTGCCGGGTGCAGTGGAGCACGTTGGCGTTGTACTGGGCCAGGGTGGCCTCATTGAGCTTCGTCTCCGGCTTCCAGAACACCGCCCGGAACCGGACGCCCCGATCCACAAAGCCGCTCCGCAGGACCCGCAGCAGGCCCCCCATTTTGACTTCCCGGACGAACCGCTCCAGCAGCTTCTGCTCACTCTGGCTGCCGTAGATCTTCTCATACCGCTCCCAGGCCTTGGGCTGGCTGGTCTTGATAAAGGTCAGAAAGGTCCCGGTGTCCAGGGCCAGCTCCCGGTCAAAGGCCTTGGGGTCACCCTTCTGGTAGTCGCCCTCGGTGGTAAGCCAGGTTTCGATATCCTGTTCAAAGCGTTTTTCTTTGACTTCAAAATCAGGCATGATTCACACCTCTTCAACTATTGTTTCAACCGTTTTACCAATTCCTTCGCAAATAGAATGACAATATCTTCAACTGAATGGGTTGCCGTTTGAATGGCTTTAATGTCGCCTAATTCAGGATATTTCTCTACTAGCTTCTCTATCGTTATTCCATGCAATAGAGGCAAAACGATCTTTTGCCCGCTTTCGTTTTGGCGCTTCAAAAACTCACTGAGTTCCTTTTCTGTCCATTCGCGGTCAAAGAAGTTTTCTGAAATAACAATAATAGCAAATTCCGAAGATGCAGTACCCTCCAAAATAGAGGTTTTAATGCTATCCCCCCACGAAATACAATCTGTATCATAAAAAATGCTTACTCCAAGTTTTCTAAGTGCCATATACAGCGTATCAACATAGTCCAGTTTGTCTTTATTGGCATGCGAGATAAAGACATCATACTGCTTTGCCACAAGGCGTTTCGGCCGTTGCTTTTCTTCCTCAAGAGCCTTCTCTTTGTCCTCAAAATAGGATAATGCTTGTGGCGTTAAGTTGAGCCACCAATTACCGCTCAATGTTCTTTGGGGACTTGTTATCATGCCATACATAACCAGCTTTTCAAATTGTAAACTAAGTGAATCATAATACTGTTCAGGTATATTACTTGCATCGCCTTGAACATACATATTAGCCGATCCGTCATAAACTGATAAAATTGCCTCTAAGGTTTCCTCCGCTGCAGAGTCCATTATCTTGATATGTCCGATGATTGGCTGTCCATTCACAATGGTGCTCGCATGGTCACGGCGGGCAGATTGTTCTGCGATGCGTTTCTCTTCTCTTTGTTGCTTCTCTATGGCTTTTTCCAAACTCGTCTTTGCCATCAGGACACCTCCCGCTTGCCGGTGACACACTCGTAGATCAGGGATTTTTTGTATTCGGTGAGTTTGTTAATGGCTCTCTCTCTTTGTGCAATTGAACTATCAATTGCGGATGTTTTAACAGTAATCTGTTCAAGAATAGAGGCCTGTTCCTTGATTGGTGGAACGGGAATATAATAGTTTATCATCGTGGAAATATTAACGTGGGGAGAAGTGCTGCCAAATGTATCAACTGACCCTTGTAAATATACATTTTTAGAATTCAGTGCCCACATGGCAAACATGGGAATAATCATTTCTGTTTTACATCTGAACTGCATCATCCGCTGACCAAGGCAGTACTTATTACTCTCAGGGACAAGACAGGCAAGGCCCCATCTTTCGCCTTCCCGACCATAAACAATGTCATCTTTGTTTAATGGTAGCCTGCGTATACGTTGTATATATTCCGATTCATCGAGTCGGTACATATCATCCTCTGATCGCAGAAAGCCGTAATCTTGATCCGCTGTTCGGATGACCAAGTATTGACCGTCGTTGGAGTAGATTGGTGTTTCATGAGGGCAATCGACTATAAGAGACATCAGAAATTTTAGCCGGATGAGCTGCCAATGCGCCGGAATCTCCCCGATCCACTCCACCCCGCTGTCCTTCATAGGCACATCCGGGTAGAGGCCACGGGTCACCGCCTCGGTGATCACCGACAGCTTGTATTCTTTCAGCTTCTCTATGATCTCCTGCTGCCGGGCTATGATGGCGTCGATTTTGGCGCACTTGTCGTCGAGGTAATTAACAATATCATTTTGTTTCTGAATTGATGGAAGTGCAAATGAAAAACCATTTATTCTTTCTTGCGAAAGCGATGCCATTATTGTGCCGTTCTGAGACAGCTGAAAAAACCTTTCGAATACATAGCTTTGAATAACCCAAAATAAGAA
>CACXBN010000351.1 GCA_902765885.1 uncultured Ruminococcus sp.
ACGTGACATCTGAGGCCTTTTTTTGGAGACATGATGCTCGTGGTTTATTATGGAATCGTACTTTCCTTTTGAGGAAGAATCGTTCATGCCTTGTGCCCTCCGATCTGTCTGTTCCTCTCCATTGCAGTGGCGTTATCCTGCATGTTCATTCCTTTTACGACGGAATTCTTTCCATATTTTTCTCTGATCTCCACCAAGGCCTTTTGAATTTTATATTCTTTTTCCTCTTCCCGGATCTTTTCTTTTGCTTCCTTTTCTGATTTTTCGTAATCAGTGAACATGTCGAGCTGTTCTGACCCGGGGCTTGTGTCCTTTATCTGATCTTTCATTAAAAGCCTGGTCACCGCCAGGTTGAACCGTCTCACCATAAGGTTCGGGTCAACCACTTTATCATAAATGTCGGATACAGCTTCAACTATTTTTGACGAGAGTGCAGTGTAGGAATCAAACGTGTGAGAGCCGTGTGCAGGCTTTGGTGCCTGCCTTCCGTATCTGTCATACACAATATCGCCCCTGTATCTTTTGGCATCTTCTGCTTCAGTGAGATTTTCTGTATCATAAAACACATCCAGGACGACCTGATTTGTATAGTATCCTTTTTTCACAAGATCCATGGCGAGCATGTCAGCCATCTCTTTTGCTATTATTTTCCCTTCATCAAATGTATATGCTCTTGAGAGAACCTGACCCTGGCTGAGACTTTTGGATTCTGTTTTATAAGATTTGCAGTCCTTTATTTCTGTGGGTTCCCATCCCCAGGCATGGTCGATGATGAGTTCGGCATTGATTCCGAACAGCTTATATAAAAGGTCTTCGTTATAGTAGCTATCATCGCTTCCTTCAGAGCACATGGCAACATCTCCCATGGTGAACATTCCGTTCTGCTCGAGCTTTCTTGCGATGCCTTTGCCTATTCTCCAGAAATCAGTAAGCGGGGTGTGGCCCCAAAGCTGTTCTCTGTATGACATTTCATCGAGTTCGGCAATCCGAACACCGTCCTTGTCAGCGGGAATGTGTTTTGCCACTATGTCCATGGCGATTTTTGCAAGATACATGTTTGTCCCGATTCCGGCTGTGGCTGTAATCCTGGTCTCGTCAAGCACTTCTCTTATGAGCATCATGGTGAAGCTGTGAGCATCCATTCTGTATTTCTTAAGGTACGGAGTTACATCAATGAAAACCTCATCAATGGAATATACAAGAATATCGTCCGGAGACACGTGCCTCATATATATCTCAACGATACTTTTTGAGTATTCCATATAATATGACATTCTCGGAGGAGCTACAACAAGGTCGAGTTCCAATGATTTATTCTTTGAGAGTTCTGATGCATATATTGATTTTCCGCTGAACCTTCTCCCCGGGGCTTCAAGCTTTCTTCTTGCATTGACTTCTCTTATTTTCTGCTTTGCTTCGAAGAGTCTGGCTCTGCCAGGTATGCCAAGTGCCTTTAGAGATGGAGAAACAGCAAGACATATTGTTTTGTCCGTTCTTGATTCATCTGCCACGACTAGGTTGGCATCCAGGGGATCAAGCCCCCGTTCTGCACATTCAACGGATGCGTAAAACGATTTGAGGTCTATAGCAACATATTTTTTCCCTTTGATATACATGATTAGCGTTCCTCATTCATACAATGCATACATTAACGATTTTGTAATTACCGTGGTGATACGGTAGGAAAATAATGTTATTTGCTGTAAAGTTTCATTTCAATCAAAAACATCAATTTAATCAGAAATATATGATTACAAGTGAACTTGTTTACATCATAGTAGTATACTTTCTGAAATTATAGCATATTCCCGTACAGCCATGCAAGTTTCATAAATTGGTATTTTTGGTGGACTCTTTTGCTGATTGTTTTTGCGGTAATATGTGATAAAAACGAAAATACTACATTTTTCGCAATTTATGTAGTGTATTTTTGTCAATAGATTTGATATATTCAAATTGAATACTGATGGTAGATGAATAACGGACAGTAGATTTAAGCCAAAGATTCCTGTATAATATAAACGAGGAAGGTGATAATATGACACTCATTAAGAAATTATTTTTTTTCGCAGCTGTTGTTGTGATTATGGCAGAAACCCTCACATCATGTATTAATAGAGGTAATATCTTAAATAATATGGAACTCAGCGAGAATACAAACATTTTTGAAACAGTGACTACCGTATATAGCGAATCACAATTACGAGATTTATCCACTCTGAATTGTTCAATAGATGAATTAAATAGCCGTTTTCCTGTTGAATGCATAAAAAAAACAGACAATCATTACCGTGTGTCATATGTTGGCGAAAACATGTTTACTGTGATACTATTCGATGAAAACGGGAAATGGATCATGGCCAATACATACAAGGCATATTTGCCATTATCAGATTATAAAACAATCAGAAAAGGTCAGTCACTTGATGAGGTAATGGAGAAAGATCCGAATGGAGAGTATCTATTTCTTTTTACAGGAAGAGATGATTCTCCGAGAATATCATGCCATTATTCTGTAGATGGGTACTTGATAACAATAAAATACATATCCAATGTTGTTGATGAAATTCAAATTGAATTACTCTGATTAATCACAACTGAAAGTGATATAACCCGGTTTCCAACTGTTCACTCAAAACCCACTATTTGCGGGACTCGAAAGGCCCTGATAAAATTCTGAGAATTGAAATATGCTACTATAAAAGGAATAACCATGGATACTATCAGAAAACTAAAGGATATGGGATTTATAATCACATGGAAACTTATAGAAATAGGCCTATTCGGAAGAGATGAGATTCCTGTTCTTCTATGGAAAGAAGATGTTTTAGAATATCTCGATTACCTATTGTCTGACATTAATGATCAGAACGATGTCGCTATAGAATTAATCTGCAATAAAGAAGAGCCAGAAAGATTTAATAATATCATTAAAAGACTGGCTGCTAATGAAAAATCAGATGTTACTATTCAAAAAAGAAAATGGCGTGCATACATGGTAAAATCCTTAATTGATAATAATTCTGATTTTCCTGAAGGATTGTTAGATTTGATGGAGTTCTGGATCATAAAAATGCATGCACCTGAAGATAGCCCATTATCATTTCTGGACAATAGAAAGGATGTACAGGATTATTATTGTCAGTCATTATATGATATATGTGTAGAAAAAAACAGAATTTGGCTTAAAAAAGAAATATCAACAATCATTGATATGGAATGCAATTATTAATTACAGTAGAAGATGAAAGTCAATATGAAATAGTTTTTTGTGCTGATACAGATGATAATTGTGCTCTTTATCATATGCTCGTACGCTAGAGAAAAAGTATCAATTATAAAGGAGGCAAGCTTTCTTGATGATTTTTGTGTTGACAAAGAAACAAGTACAGTGACTATAAAC
>CACXBN010000352.1 GCA_902765885.1 uncultured Ruminococcus sp.
ACGAATCTTATAGCGAAACATTTGATGAGATACTGCAAATGTATGTGATAAACCGATAGGATTTGATTTGTTTCGCCGATTGCATCCGACGGAGACGGTTGTGTTGATGACGAGGAAATAGAATAATCTCAATTCAATATGGGAGGAAAATCAAATGAGCAAAATAAAGAATCTGAAAGAAAGAATTATATATCTGATTATCTTTATATTATTATTGATTGCTGAAATTCTTATAGGGCTTTTTGTCCATGATTCATTTATCAGACCATACTTTGGTGATACATTGGTTGTAATTTTGCTCTGGGCATTTATAAGAATTTTTATTCCAGATAAGCCTATATGGCTGTCGCTTATAATTTTTCTTTTTGCAACAATTGTTGAATTAACTCAACTTATTCCCCTGGTTGATCTTCTGGGAATTAAGAATCAGATTATCAGGACTTTAATGGGGACATCGTTTGCATATGGAGATTTACTCGCATATGCATCCGGTTGTATCATAACCGCAATCATAGATATAATAGTATTCAAACACAAAGATAGACAGGCTGAAGGTAAAAAATGAGAAAAGTTATTTCTATTATTTTACTGTCGTTGATTCTAACGTTATCCATATTTATTTCCGGATGCAAATACTCTTCTTCATATTTTGCGATAGGATTTGTCAGATCGGCTGATTCAAAATCCGGTTCAATGTCATTCTTATCCTTTGAAGGAAGATATATATTCAAATTCAAATCAGATTACGATTCTTGTAAAATTCAATATTCTTCCAAACTCGAAGATGGAAAAGCAAACATATTTATAGATGCTGATGGCCAGAAAACCAAATTGTTTTCTGCAGAGTCAGGATCTGAAATAAAATCCGAAACCATGTCTCTCAATAAAGGAATAATATATATTATTATCGAAACGGACGGAAAATGTGAGAATGGTTCTTTCAGCTTTAAATTAGAACAACTTCGATAGTAATAATAACTCTTATCCGGAGGCAGCTTTAATTGAACAGAAAAACCATTATTTTTGAGTGGTTACGAATAGTTGCAGGGCTGTTTGTGTTTTCATTTGGCGTACATCTTACGATTTTTGCCAATATCGGTCTTGCTCCATGGGATTGTCTGGGCATGGGAATCGCCAATCATACAGTCCTTAACTATGGACTCGCAATGACTTTAATTTCAGTTACAGTCTTGATAATAGACTTGATTCTCAAAGAAAGAATCGGATATGGCACAATTATAGATGCTTTGATTACAGGAAATATTGTCCAGCTATTCAACTCTTTAAATCCTTTTCCCAAAAATAACAGTGTTATTATAGGGATAATAATAATGCTTATAGGCTTTGTATTCATGTCGATAGGTATGTTCATATATATGAAAGCAGCACAGTGCTGTGGCCCGAGAGATTCTCTTTTGGTTGGCCTCGGTAAAAAACTACCTAAAGTTCCAATAGGATTAATAGAAATTGCACTTTGGATAGTGGTTCTTCTTGCTGGCTGGCTGTTAGGAGATCCGGTAGGAATAGGCACTGTTATAAGCACTTTCGGGTTCGGTGCGGTAATGCAACTTGTGTACTCTATTATACGTTTTGAGCCAAGAGACATAAAACACAAAGATGTCATAACTGTTACCAAAATATTATTTAATAAGGAACACAAAAACGTTGCTGACAGATAACCATACAGCAACGTTTTACTTATTTTTCATTTCACGTACTTGATATATATCATAAGATATAATCATGATATCTTAAATAATTTTCTTTATATAAAATCACATATATCACTGTGATTTTTGATTATTAACATTTATTTATATTATTTTTTCTATTTATCATGATATAATTACAATACTTACTCATTTTAGAGGTGAATATGAACATACAGATTTTCGGAAGTAAAAAGAATTCTGATTCAAGAAAAGCAGAACGTTTTTTTAAAGAAAGAGGAATTAAATTCCAATATATCGACATGAACGACAAAGGTCTCAGCTACGGAGAATTCAAATCAGTATTAAACGCAGTAAAAGATATAGAGAATATGATTGACAACGAAAACAGAGATAAAGACTTACTGTCTCTTCTCAAATACATGACGCCTGAAGGTAAAACCGAAAAATTATTTGAAAATCAACACATCATTCTTCTTCCCATTGTCAGAAACGGGAAAGATGCTACTGTAGGTTATAAACCTGAAATATGGAAGAACTGGAATTAATGGGGGATACTTATTTATGAAAACAATATATCTTGCCGGAGGATGTTTCTGGGGTACTGAGAAATTTATATCACAGTTCAAAGGCGTATGTTCAACGGAAGTTGGATATGCAAACGGAAAAACAGAAAACCCAACATACTCAGAAGTTTGTCACAATGACACGGGCCATGCCGAAACAGTTAAAGTTATGTATGATGATACCATAATCTCAACATCAAAACTTCTTAACTATTATTTCATGAGCATCGATCCTACCTCTTTAAACAAACAAGGAGGTGATGTCGGGACCCAGTATCGTACCGGCATCTATTATGAAGACGATTCGCTTTTACCTGATATTCAATCATCTGTTGAAAAACTAGAAGCGTCAATCAATAAAAAAACAGTAATAGAGGTAAAACATCTGCAGAACTTTTATAAAGCAGAAGATTATCATCAGAAATACCTGAACAAAAATCCCGATGGCTATTGCCACATTCCATTGCATTTATTTAATCTGGAAAAAAATGGAGAGAGCGAAAATGTCTAAAAAGATCATAGAAATTGATGATTTTTGCAAAGTAAAGTACCCTTCCAATATCAAATACTCTCCGGATGGTAAAAAGGCATGTTTTGTTCTAAGAAGCATTGATCAGAAAAAAGATAAATACGTTTCGAATTTGTGGATTATCGAAGGCAAAAGAACAAGACAGCTAACATCTGGGGGAAAAGAGAACGATTTTGTCTGGGCGGACAATAATACGATATTATTTATCGGTGACAGAGAAGAAAGTTCCGAACCTTCACTTGAATCGAAAGTGTATTCCATAAGAACAGATGGTGGAGAAGCTGTATTAAAATACACAATCCCAATTCCTGTCAGAAGCATTATTCCCATGAAGAACGGAGATTTGATTATAACCGGAACTGTATTTCCCGGATATGAAAATATGTATACCGGGGATACAAAAATCTCCAGTCGATATCAAAAAGATAAAAAAGAAAATGAAGATTATGAAATCATCACTCAGTCACCATGGTGGTGGAACGGAGGAACCTTTACGAGAAGGTCCTACTCTGCCCTGTTTGTTTATTTATCTAAAAACGGGAAACTTACAAGAATATCGCCAGAAGGCATGAGTGCTTCCGATGTGAAACTGGATAAAGAGGAGAAAAGTATTTACTATACTTTGCTCGATGTTTCGGTTCCGTATCCATACCATTTCAGAGGACAGACAATATATAAGACAGATCTTTCGGATTATACGACAAAAAAGTTTTTATCAAGCAAGAAAGACTTTGTAGTCAGGACATATGAACTCTGTGACGATTATATTGTTGTAACAGCCGACGACGCAAGACACGGAATTAATACCGACAGTGATTTTTATAAAATCAATTATTCAGGAAGAGGAATTAAACTGTTTGCAAAGCACAGCGAATCCATCGGGTCTTCCGTAGGAACTGATGTAAGATACGGAGGAGGCAGACGCATTAAGTCACGCGGAAACAACGTATATTTTATATCTACAATTTTCAACAGTGCAAATCTTTATGTTCTGGATGAAACAGGAAAAATAACAAGGCTAACCTCTAAAGAAGGTTCAGTAGATCTTTTCGATATAAATTGTGAGGGTGAAATAATATATACGGCATTCTATGATATGAAGCTTCCCGAAATTTATTCCTTAAATGAAAAGCCTCTTACTTCCTTCAATCGTGCATATTCAAATAGTCATTCCATCATAAAGCCGGAAACATTCATATTTAATTCAGGAGACCATCTTGTACACGGATTTATTCTAAAACCATCAGGATATGAACCCGGCCAAAAATATCCTGCAATACTGGACATTCACGGAGGGCCAAAAACAGTTTACGGTCCCGTATTCTATCATGAAATGCAGTACTGGGCAAATCACGGATATTTCGTAATATACTGTAATCCGACGGGTTCCGACGGGAGAGGTCCGTTTATGGATATAAGGGGAAAATACGGTACAGTTGATTATGATGATATAATGAATTTCTGTGACGAAGTGCTCAAGTCATATCCGGACATAGATAAGAATAACATGTTCGAAACAGGTGGATCATACGGAGGATTCATGACGAACTGGATAATCGGCCACACGAACAGATTCAGGGCTTGTGCTTCACAGAGATCCATCTCCAACTGGTTCTCGATGAGCTGCATTTCGGATATAGGATATGTATTTGCAGAAGACCAGACGTTGGGAAACATCTGGGAAACACCAGAAAAAGTGTGGTTCCACAGCCCGCTCAAATATGCAGACAGATGCAAGACACCCACATTATTTATCCACTCGTTTGAAGACTACAGATGCCCTATTGATCAGGGCTATCAAATGTTCTCTTCACTTATTAAAAACGGCGTTGAATCAAAAATGGTTCTTTTCAAAGGAGAAAATCATGAACTTTCGAGAAGCGGTAAACCGACTCACAGAATAAAACGCCTGACTGAAATATTCAACTGGTTTGAAGTTCATAAAAAACAATAACTCGAGGAACTAACATTGGGAACATTTAAAAACATAGATGAAGCAAAAAAATATTTTGAAAATGACAGATTTGCATACACAAACGGGATAACCATTGAAGAACTGAATGAATTATCCTGCACCTGCTCTATTAAACTTCGTGATGATCATAAAAACGCAATAGGAGGAGTAATGGGAGGAGTGATATTCACTCTGGCTGATTTTGCTCTGGCAGTATCTTCCAACAATATACATTCGCCATCTGTTGCCATGACAGTAAACTGCAACTTTATGTCGTCTGCCAAAGGTGATACTATGTATGCCTATACCGAATGCATAAAATCAGGACGTACAACAAGTGTTTTTAACATCATTGTTAAGGATAACACCGGCGTACTCATTGCCCAGTTCACAGGCACATGCTTTAAGCTGTAAAACTCATAATCATAAACAAATTTAACCGGTGTTATCATGATTTATAACACCGGTTAATAATATTTTTATATACACCTACGATAATCAGCCAGAGAAATTCCTTTAAGAATATGTTCTCCGGCTGTTATTATTTTTAATCACAGTTTTCCCAGTTGTGATAGATTTCCTGGATATCATCATTATCTTCAAGATGCTCAATGAGAAGATTCATGTTCTTTATATCATCGGGATCTTCAAGAGTTACATATGTCTGAGGAATCTTATCCTCTTCTGCTGATTCGACAACATACCCTTTAGCTTCAAGAGCATCGCGAATGGCATATACATCAGACGGTTCAGTGGTAATCTCATATGTTTCCTCATCGGAAGCGAAGTCTTCTGCTCCTGCTTCAAGAGCAGCTTCCATAAGTTCATCTTCGTTAACTTTTTCATTGTTTTCCTTCAGAAGAATTATGACACCTTTATCATCAAACATATATGATACACAACCGGTTGATCCGAGGTTTCCGCCATATTTATCGAAATAATGCCTTACATCAGATGCAGTACGGTTTCTGCTGTCTGTTGCAGCCTCTACGATAACTGCAACTCCTGAAGGACCATAGCCTTCATATATGATTTCTTCGTACTGAACACTGTCAGCCCCCATAGCTTTTTTAATTGCACGTTCGATATTGTCATTGGGAACATTGTTGGATTTTGCCTTTGCAATGAGATCACGGAGTTTGCCGTTAGTATTCGGGTCGCCGCCGCCTTCTCTAACGCACATTGCTATTTCTTTACCGATTTTTGTAAAGACTTTAGCTTTTTGAGCATCGGTCTTTTCTTTTTTGTTTTTTATATTGTTCCACTTACTATGTCCTGACATATAGCCTCCTTATAGTAAACCTTTTATTAATCATATTTTTTCAGGTGTTTTTATACAAATAAGATGAAGTGCGGTTTTGAGAACTCCGTTTGCCGCTCTTGTAAGTCTTACTCTGAACTGTTTTATATCATCATCCTCTGCAGTGACTATCGGGCAGTCTCTGTAAAAATGATTGAAGGATGAGCAGAGATCAATGATATATCTCGTTATAACCGAAGGTTCATATTCATTATGTGCTTCGATAACTGCCTCTGAGAATCTTGACAGCACTTTAAGAAGTTCAGCTTCGGAATCATGTGAGATCTTACCGCCGCACCCTTTTATTCCGGCTTCATCGGCTTTGGAAAGTATACTGCATGTCCTTGCGTAAGTATATTGAGCATATGGTCCGGTGTTTCCGTCAAAGCTGAGTGCCTGTTCAAGAGTGAAATTAATATCCTTGATCCTGTTGTTATAGAGATAGTAGAAAACGATAGCTCCGACTCCCACGGATTCTGCAACTTCATCAGCGTCAACGAGATCAGGATTCTTCTCCTTCATGATCTCCTTAACTTTTTCAATCGATTGTGCGAACAGATCCTTCAGAAGAATTACATTTCCTGTTCTCGTTGCCAGTTTTGATCCGTCGATTGATACAGTGCCATAAGGAACATGTACAAGCTTATCGTACCAGTCATATCCCATTAGTTCCACTACTTTGAACCACTGGGCAAAATGCAGACTTTGAGCGGATGATGTTACATATATACACTTGTCAAAGTTATATGTTTCTTTTCTGTATACGGCTGCAGCGATATCTCTTGTAGGATAAAGCGTTGAGCCGTCTTTTTTGAGAATAAGACATGGGGGCATACCATACTCAGTCAAATCGACTATTGAAGCTCCGTCATCGATTTTGAGTAATCCGCTTGCTCTTAGTTTTTCCACCTGTGCCGGCATTTTGTCAGTATAGAATGATTCGCCCTTATATGAGTCAAACTCTATGCCGAGCTGTTTATATGTCTTTTGATATTCTTTCAGTGAAATGCTGACGAACCACTTCCAGAGTTCAAGATTTTCTTCGTCTCCGCTTTCAAGCTTTTTGAATTCAGCTCTTGCCTCATCTTTCAGTTCTTCATTTTCTTCACATTCGTTATTATACCTTACATAGAGCTTAACCAGCTCGTCGACTCCGCCGCGTTCGATAACTTCCCTGTCGCCCCATTTTTTAAATGCTGCGATCTGTTTTCCGAACTGTGTTCCCCAGTCACCAAGATAGTTTATTCCTATACAGTTATATCCGAGAAAAGAATGAATCAGTTTGAGAGAATGACCGATAACGGTCGTTCCGAGATGTCCTATATGGAAAGGCTTGCAGATATTAGGCGAAGAATAGTCAAGAACAACAGTTTTTCCTTTTCCTATATTGTTCGAACCGTAATTATCTCCCTGTTCCTCTATATTTCCGAGGACTTTACTCTCAAGATATTCATTTTTGATTTTTATATTAAGATACCCGCCTACTGCTTCGGCAGTCCAAAAAGGAAAATCGGAGATCTTCTCCTTGAGCGACTCGGCAATCTTAGGAGGAGCCATTCTCAGGAGTTTGGAAAGCCTGAAACAAGGGAAAGCCAGATCTCCCAGTTTATCATCTGGTGGATATTCAAGATAACTATATATATCTTCAGCTTTGATTTCAGTTACCTGGAAAAAATCTTCTATAACGGAAACAATGGCTTCAGACAGCTTTTTTTTGAATTCTTGCATCTGTTGTCAACTCACAATTACTGAATTATTGTCTGCTGTATCTGTGTCTTTTTTTTCTGTTCATCAAGAATATGATGGATCTTCTTTACAGGATTTAGAAGAGTGCTTACCGACTTATCCTGATTAAGGGTATCAATTATAAGTGCAACATATTTGCACATATTGACCTCTGTATACCATGGTTTTTCCATAAGTCCTACAGGATGGTATACAAGGTTGGTTGTAAAGCATTTTGTAAACAACCCTTCTTCATATGCCTTGTCGAATGTGTCAAATCCGTTTGTGAAAAGACCGAAGGATACAAAGAAGAATATTCTTTTTGCGCCTCTTTCCTTAAGCTGAGACGAAACATCTATAATAGACTCACCGGAGGAGATCATATCATCAACAACGATAACATCTTTGCCTTTGATATCTTTGCCGAGGTATTCATGAGCTTCGATTGGGTTTTTACCGTCTACAACTATGGCGTAGTTGCGGCGTTTATAGAACATTCCGAGGTCAAGGCCCATCACGGAAGCATAATACATGGTTCTGCTGATTGCGCCTTCATCCGGAGATATAATCATTATATCGTCATTGGAGAGAGAAACATCGGGAACAGCTCTGACAAGCGCCTTTAACATCTGGTATGTAGGACGAACATTGTCAAAACCTGTGAGAGGAATGGCATTGGATACTCTTGAGTCGTGAGCGTCAAATGTGATTATATTCTGTACTCCCATATTGACGAGTTCCTGAAGAGCTATAGCACAGTCAAGAGACTCTCTTGTTGCTCTCTTGTGCTGTCTGCCTTCGTAAAGCATCGGCATGATAACAGTGATTCTTCTAGCCTTACCGCCTATTGCAGCAATTGTTCTTTTAAGATCCTGATAGTGATCGTCCGGACTCATTGGGACGTCCATACCGTACATCTTATATGTGACTCCATGATTGAAACAGTCTGAAATTATGTATACATCGTGTCCTCTCATGGATTCGTGTACCATTCCTTTTCCTTCACCTGAACCAAATCTTGGGTTTTCAGCTTTGGTGATGAAAGAGGACTCTTCGTCATGACTTCTCCATTCTCTCAAATAAAGATCGACCTGTTCAATGAAGTTTTCGCAGCCTTTCATGCCGATCACGGAAAGTTCTCCGAAGTTGCTGTCTCTCATGCTCTATCCCCCTGAGTAATTGTATTTAATTAAAGAATATCGTTAAATGCTCTTCGACATTCCATTTAATTATAACATATTTTTGAGATGCTTTGTGTTAAGTTGTAGAAAAAAAGATAGACAAAATCCGTGGCAAATTCAAAAGTATTTTTGACAAATTACACATCAGCACTTGCCTTATTTTTTATAAACTTCGTCTGCTTTGTTTCTCATTAATTTCACTGCTTCTTTCATATCTTCAGCTCCGAATGAAGCAGTACCAACAACGAACACATTTGCACCGGCTTCTGCACAGCTCTCAATGGTTTTCGGTCCGATTCCTCCATCAACTTCTATATCACAGTAAAGATTTTTTTCGGTTATGTATTCTCTTATCTTTCTTATCTTCGGAAGCATGTCAGTCATAAAACTTTGTCCGCCGAATCCGGGTTCAACAGTCATAACAAGAACCATGTCCGAGTAGTCAAGATATCTTAAAACATCTTCTGTGGGACAACGCGGCTTAAGGGATACGGCCGGTTTCATTCCCATTTCCCTTATGTTTTTAAGAGTTTCTGTCACGGTTTCGGGATCCGAATAATCAGAATGAACTGTGAC
>CACXBN010000353.1 GCA_902765885.1 uncultured Ruminococcus sp.
AAGAACCGTCGGAGGATTCAAGCAAAAATGCCGAATGAAGAACTGAAAAGATTCACTGAAACCCTTGAAAAGTGCGCGAGAAGCGGTACTTTAAAAAACGTTGTCTTTCACACTCCCGAAAGCAAAGAATTTCTCAAGGCCAAGGGCACTCTTAAAATGCTCAAGGGTCAGAATCACCTTCAAATCGAATCATTTCTTTCCGAAGGCCGCGTAACGCAGAAAAACCTGCTGCCTGAAGATATAGACAGGGAGATTCCAGAACTGATCAAATGTTTCAGACGAGCCGAGATCAACGACTCGTCCGGGACCCTTTCCCTTCTTTCGTCTAAAAAAGGAAAGATAACACTCATAAAAAAAGGATCTCCGGGAGAAGCACGTCAGCCGGAGGCATCAGCCGAGGGGAACGACAGAAAAAAGAACCGCCTGCTCACAGGTGAAGAAAAGTTTCTTTCTGAGCTTGGAATATCAGACGGCAGCGGAAGGATACACGACAAAAAGCAGTCAAAATTCCGCCAGATATGCCGTTTTTCCGAATACATAGTCGAAGCAGAAAAAAAGCTGCCCGGTGACATTAAACTTGTGGTCTACGACCTTTGCTGCGGCAAAAGCTATTTAAGCTTTGCGGCATATCATGTTTTAACCGAAATATGCGGCAGGCAGGTGGAAATGACCGGCATAGACCTGAAGCAGAGCGTCATTGATTACTGCAATGACATAGCTGAAAAGTCCGGAATGAAAGGCCTTCATTTTGAGTGTTCGGATATAAACCGGGTCGTTCCCGATAAACGTCCGAATCTCGTGCTGTCCCTTCACGCATGCGATATTGCAACTGACCTCGTCCTTGATTTTGCCGTTAGGTACGGCGCCGACATGATCCTGTCGACTCCGTGCTGCCACCATCATCTGGCTAAAAACCTGAGCTGTCCTTCAGTTGATTTCATAAGCAAAAATTCAATTTTGTCGCAAAAATTCTGCGATGCCGCCACGGATTCTCTCCGTCTTCTCAAGCTTGAAGCCGAGGGGTATTCCACCGACGCTACAGAACTAATCGACCCTGAAGACACTCCAAAAAACGTAATGCTCAGGGCCCAGAGACGGCCGCATTATGATTTCCGTTCCAAAACAGCGGCGGAAAGAGCAGAAAAATATCTCAGCACATTTTATTTCCTGTATGGGAAATATCCTGATGAAAAATACTATAAGCTTATAAAAACAGACAATACGAGAGGAAAAGACTATTCCATGGAAGAGCTTCTTAACAAGATTTCTAGAACCGACATACCAGCAGAGGAAAGACTTGAAGCGCTCAGAGAGCTCAAAAAACTCATTGACGCGGGTAAAATCGAAAAACCAGCTAAAACAAAATTCGTAAACAACCACATCCATACATGCTATTCATTCTCTCCTTACACACCCACATCGGCAGTTTTCTATGCATGGAAAGCAGGACTGGGCACCGCGGGAATCATGGATCACGACAGCGTTGCGGGATTCAGGGAATTCATAGAGGCAGGCAAGATCATGAACATGCCCATAACATGCGGATTCGAGTGCAGAACAAATGTAAAAGGCACGCCTTTATTCGGTAAAAAGCTCAACAACCCCGACCAGGACTCATGCGCATATCTGGCTATGCACGGCATTCCTCACCAGAGCATCGACAAGGCTGAAAAGGTTCTCTGCTCTCTCAGAGAAAAGCGCAACGAGAGAAACCGCCTTATGTGTGCAAACATCAACAATATTACAAGGGATTTCGGTATAGAAATCGATTTCGACGCCGATGTATACCCGCTCTCCATGGCCAGAGAAGGCGGAAGTGTTACCGAAAGACATATCTGCTTCGCGCTGACGAAAAAAATAACCGAAAGATATCCCGACAGAAATGACGCTGCTGACTTCATAGAAAAGATATGCGGCGCTCCCATGTCACCGAAAACCAGAGAGAAACTTCTCACCGCTCCCGACAACTATTATGAATTTGATATTCTCGGAGTATTAAAAGGTCATATGGTCGAAAAATTCTATGTTGACGCAACAGACGAATGCATTAATATAAAAGATTTCACTGCACTTGCAAAAGAGCTCGGTGCGATTTCCGCATACGCATACCTCGGTGATGTAGGCGAATCTCCGACAGGCGACAAGAAAGCTCAGAAGTTTGAAGATGATTTCCTCGACGAACTGTTTGACTGCCTTGAGGACTGCGGTTTCTCGGCAGTAACATACATGCCGTCCAGAAACACCAAGGAACAGCTTATCAGAGTAATGGACCTGTGTGAGAAAAAGGGCCTTTTCCAGATATCCGGCGAAGACATAAATTCA
>CACXBN010000354.1 GCA_902765885.1 uncultured Ruminococcus sp.
ATCTGGGAATTGATACTCAAAACAAATCATTGTCAGATTATGATGATTCGCAAAAAATACTTCTTGGAAAAGAGAAAGAAAAATTCTGGGGAGCCGGAGGAGACCCGCATATAGCAGAGAAGGCAGCAAAGTATAAAAATGACGAAATATCCCAAAAACTTCAGGGGTATGATCTTGTATTTATAACTGCAGGTATGGGAGGTGGCACAGGCACGGGAGCCGCTCCTGTAGTGGCAGAAATAGCTCGTAAACTAGGCATTTTAACAATTGGTATAGTCACAAAACCTTTTGCTTTTGAAGGGAAAACAAGAATGCGGCAGGCGGAAGAGGGAATAAACAACCTATTTCCGAAACTCGATTCTTTGATTGTAATCTCGAATGATAAATTAAGAACTCTGGGCGCAAAAATTAAAATAATAAATGCATTCGAAGAGGCAGACAGTGTGCTTTCCAATGCTGTCCGATGCATATCAGATATGATCAACAACCATGAATACATCAACACCGATTTTGCTGATGTTATGGCTGTTTTGAGAAAAGCAGGATATGCTCATATAGGTATAGGTGAATCAAACGGATATGAGAAAGCTGCAAAAGCTGCTAAAATGGCTATGACAAATCCGATTCTGGACATATCTATCAGAGAAGCAAAAAATATTCTTTTCTGTATGACTGCTCCTCCCGATATATCTCTTGAAGATGTTGAAAAAGCAGCAGAGATAATCAGGTCAGAGTCGGATGGTAATGCAAACATTATCTGGAGCATGTCTTTTGATGACTCCATGAAAGATTCGGTGAGAATAACTCTCATAGCTACCGGAGGCACGGAAGACTCGGATATTAGTTCGAGTGATTAATTCATTATGGGCAAAAGTCAGGACAGTGATAAGAACCTTGTAAAATACAGCATTGATTGTTTTTCTGTTCTACAGGAAGATGACTATAAAGAATTCGTGAAAAGGATAAATCCTGGAAAAACGAAAATCAGATATTAATATGGCACAGGCAAACTGAAATCATAGTATGGAATAGTATAAACCATACTATCCTGGCGATTTTTATGCAGCGAAGTTTGATTCGGAAAAAAGCAAGTACTTGAAGACGGATTTCAGCAATCCGGAAGATTCATTTTTTTGGAAGAAACTGAAAAAAGAACGTATATTATGGCCGTGCATGGATAGAATAGTGTGTGCACATATTATATATGAGGCTTCAAAAACCGCATCAACTGCGGGAGAAGGAAACAATTTGTTTCACTATGAAAACGGAAAGATTCTTATTCTCGTCACTCTCTCGGAATAATAAAATGAGGAAAGAACATATGAATTTATACGACCTTGTGGAATCCGAAGCGATAAGAGAGCACTTAAGGAAAACAGGCTACGAATTCGATTCTCTCGAAGCATCCTGGCTTGTGTGGTGCAATTCCAGAATGACATTAAGTGATAAACACAATGCATGGAAATATATTATAAAAAATATGCCGGATACTGAGATAAAAGAGACGGACTTTGAAAGTTTGCATGCTTTTCTGGCTCAATATATGGCGATGGAAAAGAAATGGCTTAAAGAGTTTTTGACCCAGGATAAAAAATCGGTTTTCACATATTGCGGCTTAAAAAGAGACAAAGAAGCTTGCAGTCGTGATGGTTATACAGTGAGCTACAGCTCATACAAGAAATGTCTCGGGGATATAAAACGAGACATTGAAGATGATGAAGAAAATAATATCAGATATATCAGATTCAGAAAAAGAGAGCTGGATGAAAACAAAGGATATGACGTGACACTTGATCCTTTGTGCAGAATCGTGGAAATTGAGCCGGTACACGTAGAAGATGTTGAATTTGAATTATGGAGATGTTTTCGGAATTTATCATTTGTATTCCCGACCCCATTCAAAAGAGGAGATATAGTATATTCTCTCACCGGATCGATTGATACATCTTACGGACCTGTTTATGTCGACGGACCTGTCGTAATCGAAAAAACAGAAGATGCAGGAGAAGACACCTGTGAAGATGACGCTTGCAGCAGTATGTCAGTCTATTTGCAGATGCCAAACGGACAAATATGCCTTGAAAAAATATGGCGAAACGCAACGCTTGATTATTACCCTTATGTAAAAGAGAAGATGGTATTCGAAAAAAGAATTCTGATTATTCTCAGCCGGTATCTTAAAGGGGAGATACCAGTGCACATTTTTTCAAACGAATATATGAGAATAATGGCTGAACAATTCGCAATGAATATAAGTATG
>CACXBN010000355.1 GCA_902765885.1 uncultured Ruminococcus sp.
TCCGAGCGGATGCGTTTCCTTCCTCACCATTCATCAGTCCAAAGGCATGGAGTTTCCGATTGTCTTGGTGGATTCCTTGGCAAATGTGCCAAGGAAGAACACGAACGACCTGATGATGCAGATAGAGGATCGCTACTTCAAGCGTCCCGCTTTCGAGCCGTATGAGGTCACGAAGTTCTTTGACTTCTGGCGTCTATACTACACGGCGTTCTCTCGCACACAGGATTTACTGATTCTGACCTGCTGCGAGGACAAGCGGACGCCTAGCAACTACTTCAAAGACATATACGGGGAATTGCAATCAGTGGACAGCCCCGGATTTGATATAAAGGAATTTGACTTCAAACCGATAAAGGATGTGAACATCAAGAATACCTACTCGTTCACATCGCACATCACGGTTTACGAGACCTGCGCCTTGCAGTACAAGTTCTATAAGGAATTGGAATTCCAGCCCGTCCGTGCGAACGCTATGCTCTTCGGTACCCTAGTCCATGAGACTATCGAAGATATACACCGTGCCGCAATCAGGCATGAGGAACAGACCATCACGGAGGAGAATGTTAGCCGTTGGTTTGACTCCAACTATGTATCGCTGACGAAAACCGAGCATACCTACCTCGCTGGTCCGCAGCGTGAAGCAGCTCTGAAGCAGGTACTTCGCTATGTAGACAGACAACACGGTGACTGGTCGCAGATACAGCAGGCCGAGGTCGATGTATCTCTGGTAAAGCCGGACTACATCATCGAAGGTAAAATTGACCTGATTCGCGGCGAGGGAGACACGGTTGAAATCGTGGATTTCAAAGCCGAGCGCAAGCCAGACATGGAGAAGATGCGTGAGAGGCTTGAGAGATACCGGCGGCAGCTCCATATCTATGCCCACCTCGTGGAGGAACGCACCGGGCAGAAAGTCAGCAAGATGCACCTTTACTATACCGGCGAGGATGACGGCGTGCCGACCATCACATACCCGTACACGAAGACCGCTGTAGAAGGAACGATGGCGGTATTCGATGATACAGTCAAGAAAATTATGAAGAAGGATTTCCATCGCTGCGCTGATGACCCGAAGGTCTGCAATGCGTGTGACTTCCGTTTTTACTGCAAAAATAAATAAAGAAGGGAGCGATGACATGTCTGAACACAGAGTCCGAAAAGACAACATCATATACATCATTCCCGATGACGAGCTTTTTACAAAGTGGAAAAATGATGAGGCCTTTATTGATGAGTACGGACGACTCATGAATCGCAAACCTCACAGGGTTCTGCGAGAACTGAAGCATTATGTTGATAACACTCCGATGGTTCAGCAGAGAACTTCAGCACCGCCTACCGTTCCCATCAGAAAGAGTTCTCCTGTTAAGGAATATATAAAAGACACTGTTCGGGATACGGCAATGGAAGCCACCGAAATCGTCGTTGATAGAGCTGTTGACATCTTCTTTTACGAGGTGCTTCCGAATGTATGGTATGAACATATAGTTCCATTTTTCCATCGCACAAAAGAGGCTCTGACAACGAAGGAACTGAAAGCGGATGCAGTTAATGTAAAATCAAAGGCAAGTATGGACGTTGCCGTAAGGCAGCCGAAAGCCACAACTAAGATGACACAGGAAGAGGCCGATGCCGAGAAACGTAAAGTCCTGTATCACTGGCTCGGAATGTTGAGCAGTCTAAAGAAGCTTTATGATGCTGGCGAGATCGACAGCATTGATTCAACCTTGGTACAGTTGACAGATCCTGCATTGTTAGAGCGAGTGAATGCTTTTTTGAAAGAAAATCCGAATCTGCTTGAGACCGATAAGTACATCGTACTCCACGGTTTGCTTGGAAGGGATTTATATAAGGAACGGCAGCTTATTCCTATCAGAGCAGCTGAAATAACAACAATAGCCGAATCATACGGATATGAAACTAGAAACGATAAAACGGAGGATAACCACAATGGATGAGCAGCTTACTTTTGAATTTGAACAGAGACCCACAATCAAGGGCTTCCCTGAACTTCGGTGGACTGGAAAAAGACCCTACCGTTCCACGCAGTATTACCCTGCGCAGCTACGAGAGTCTTACGGTGAGGAACAGAATGGATGGATCAATAAAATTTTCTGGGGAGATAATCTCCAGGTTATGAGTCATCTGTTAAAGGAATATCGCGGTAAAGTTCAACTTGTTTATATAGACCCTCCTTTTGACAGTAAGGCTAATTATAAA
>CACXBN010000356.1 GCA_902765885.1 uncultured Ruminococcus sp.
ACTAGTCTACTTTTCGGAGGTGGATACGATAGACTTATACACCGTTGACTGGCGGCTTCAGTACAACCGGAACAATCAGACTTACCGGATGCTGATATCTATCTGTTACCTTGTGGTGAAGGGGCTGCTTCAGTCCCAGGTAGATGGAACGAAGAAACTGATGGATTTCTTTGACGAACAACGGATGTGCCGTTTGTATGAGAAGTTTATCCTGGAGTATTACAGGAAGCATTACCCGGAGATAAAAGCGACCCCATCTCAAATACCGTGGCAGCTTGATGACGGCGTTAGCGACATGCTTCCGGTTATGCAGACGGATATAATGCTTTCCCATAAAGACCGGATTCTGATCATTGATGCAAAGTATTATGGGCATACCACCCAGCAGCAGTTTGGAGTGAATACGCTGCATTCGAACAATCTGTACCAGATCTTTACCTATGTGAAGAACAAGGAATATGAAATGACTGATTCGCCGCATACGGTTTCTGGTATGCTGCTCTATGCCAGGACGGACGAGGCAGTGCTACCGGATAATGAGTACCGGATGAGCGGCAACAGAATCTCGGTGCGGACTTTAGGCCTGAATTGCGATTTTGCAGAGGTGGCAGCACAGCTGGATGCCATTGCGGAGAGCTTCTTCTTTTCCGCGGCATGAGTCTCAACAATAGAAAACTGTAAATTTAAAAGACATAAAAAGCCCTGCCAAACCATTGATTGATCCGGCAGGGCTACAGCTTTTCTTAGGCTCTGATTTCTGTCTCACACGGAAGCATGAACCGCAGGTTGTCCTTTGCGTAGACTGCCATGCACTCGATCAGGTCGTTCCACATCCCTTCCTCAAACTCTGTCATCTCATCCGGCAATTTCTCCAAGGCAGGGATGAACCGTTGGAATTCACGCCGCCGGATGCCCTTCTCTCTTTGCGGTGCACTTGAATGGACACCGTATGAATTGATGGACTGTTTCGTTTCGGATATTGAAAGGAAACTGCTCGGCCTGATTCGTAGTATGACCGAACAGCAGAAGAAAGGACTACTGTTTATTAAACGGAGCAAAGAGATGAAAGAAAATAACAATTATGCAAGCAGAGGCAACGGCCTTCCGCCTGTATAATCATTATAGCGGACTGTTCTGTACGCGGTCAGTACGAAAGAGAGCAGAATTCTTCTCTGCACTCCTCCTTTGAATAATTGATGAAATTGTGCCATATGGGATAGTTATTCAGGTACTTCGTGTAGACACCGTAGCGTCATATGAACTCTTTCAGGTAGCTGTGATAGTTGATGTGATGTGTTACGGGGTTTTAGAAGTCTATCTTTCCTACTGCCTGGTTTGGATTTATGCCGTATCAGGTCAAGCCAGAAGTCATCGGCTAATTGCATATATGCGGAGACTTTGTCATGTGATGAATGTTGAATCGATTTCAATCCTGCTTTTGAATACTTCTTTTAACCCGTCCGTCTTCTATCTTGCGAGATTAGATACCTGTGCGGCCAAAATTTCACTTCGACATTATGGCACAGGGAATACAAACCTTATCCTTCGACAGATCGCCTCTGTAATGCGGTTCTCTCGGCATAACAAGCCCATCTTTTATGATGTTGTCAAGAACCATGCCTTCCGTCATTTTCTGAAGGATGTCCAACACCTTATGACGTTACGCGATAGCCGTATTGTGATGAATTCCGCACGCTGTTGTCTTATCTTCCTGGCGGGTAGGCCGAAGCGATTTTTCAGGACTGTGGAAGCGATCGGCAGATGACAGAGCCTGTCAAAAAAGATTTACACATGATTCCTGTTGAGATATAATATACGAACGATTCGCATGGTATCGCCGCTAAAAGCCGATTACGGATTGTTTCACGCTGCGCGCTTCCGTAATCCTGTCTCACATTCGCACTATTTTGTTAATCGTTGAATATTTTGATGTGAGTATATACTTCCTGCTTCCAGAGCGCGAGACGATGTTTGATCTCTGCGATTTCATCATCGTTTATTGCTCTGCCGTGCTGGTACTCCCCCGAGGTATGGTTTTTTATCATCTGAGATCGTATTGCATCGGTAGAGATTCCGGAATAGCGTTCGAGATCTTTAAAGAATACTGGTGGCGTTGGGACTAACCGTAAAGACATAACATAATCCATAACGATTTGGGGATATGGGCGTCGCTGCTTCCTTTTTCGACTGGATAAGGTGTAGTCATGAGTTATATATTTGATGATACTTTCCTTGTATGCATGATATTCACGGGCAGGATCATATCCAGTAAAATAAATATACATGGGAATATGATCAGACTGCATTTTGTCATCCCAATAATCCAACAGACGGCAGCTGCGATAAAAATCAATTGAGATATCCTCTAACCCGTGGAAAATGTAGAGCACAGGCTTCCGCGCATTGCGATAGAAAATGTAGTTCATATAGTCAGCCTGGGCATTATCTCTGTCGGACATATATGAGTATGATTGCTTTAATTCAACACTTTCGTTAAACTCTGCAGCAAACGCTTGCAGACATTGATTACGTAGGATTTCCTTGACACGTTTTAGACTGTCTGTATTTGGGCCTGCCAGATTATAATTAATATCAAATGCATATACCATCTCATTAATCTCCAGATAGAACAATAT
>CACXBN010000357.1 GCA_902765885.1 uncultured Ruminococcus sp.
AAACCAAAGTGGCTTTTCAGCTATCAAATCTGTCTTTGCTAATTAATCCGCTCTATTTTTCAATTTTATTTCGCTGAATAGTTACAAATATAGCTGCTTTTTTGGGCGTCATGACGATAAACGAACATGAAAAACTCATAAATGTCGATGTTGATTATAATCGATTGTTGTGATACAATTTTTTCAAATGACATCACCCACGGAGGATGGTATATTGCTCAGACTTGACAAATATTTGTCAGATAGCGGAAAATACACAAGAAGCGAATCCTCAAGGCTCATTCGACAGGGAAAAGTAACAGCCGACGGAGTTGTCATCAGAGATCCGGCAATAAAAGTAGATGAAAGCACTGTCCGGGTTGCCGTTGACGGAATCACAGTCAGCTATTCAAAATACAACTATCTTATGCTGAACAAGCCTCAGGGAACCGTATGCACCACAGACAGCGGAGATGAGAGATCTGTAATGCAGCTGGTACCGAAGTACTACAGCGGACGCGGAGCTTTTCCGTGTGGAAGGCTTGACATTGACACGACAGGTCTTGTCATAATTACAGATGACGGTCCACTCGCTCATGCGCTTTTGTCACCGAAGCATCATTGCGAAAAAAAATACCGTTTCTCATGTATCTCTCTCACTGATGATCAAATCAAATTGCTGGAAAACGGACTGGAGTTTTCCGATTTCACTTCGAAACCCTGTTCAGTTGATCGTATGTCGCCTCAATCTGGCACAATAACCATAACCGAAGGAAAATATCACCAGATCAAAAGAATGTTTCTTGCGGTAGGGTCGGAAATCACTGAACTTGAAAGAATTTCATTTGCGGGTATTGACATCGACACTTCTCTGGGCAGAGGCGAATGGCGTGAACTCACAGATGATGAAATAAACATTTTACATAAAAATGCCGCACAGGGCATAAGCTAAACACCATCAAGGAGATTCCAAATGGACATCAATGCTAGACTATCTGAAGAGCTCGGTATTCCGAGAAACAAACTGGATGCAACAATCGAACTTCTTGACAGCGGAAACACTGTCCCGTTTGTAGCCAGGTACAGAAAAGAAGTTACGGGAGGATTGGATGATACAATTCTCAGAAAACTTTTGGACAGACTTACATATCTCAGAAATCTGGAAAAACGCAAAGAAGAAGTACGATCACTGATCGACGCCCAGGGCAAGCTTACGGAAGAAATTTCACATGCAATAGACGAAGCCGAGACAGTCACGGAAGTTGATGACATATACAGACCTTTCCGCCCGAAGAGAAAAACAAGGGCTTCTGTTGCTAAAGAAAAGGGACTTGAACCGCTTGCCGATCTTATTTTTGCTCAAAACGCAGTTTATACTCCCGAAATCGAGACCGCCGCTCTCGAATATGTAAGCGAAGAAAAGGGCGTTATGACTGCTGAAGAGGCCGTAGCGGGTGCCATGGATATCATAGCAGAATCCGTTTCGGATAACGCGGAATACAGAAAGGATATTCGCTCTCTGACATCGAAACACGGGACAATCAACTCGAAGAAGGCAGAGGAAGCTCCGGTGTACGAGCAGTATTACGATTATTCAGAACCTGTCTCAAAGATTCCCGCTCACCGCGTTCTCGCGATCAACAGAGGGGAAAAAGAGGGGGCTTTGTCCGTCACAATAACCGTTGACAGGGACATCATTCTCAATTATCTGTTCTCCAAAACCATAACCGACCAGAAAAGTCCGGCTTTCAAATATGTTTCCGCTGCAGTAATTGATGCATACGACAGGCTTATAGCTCCGTCGGTTGAAAGAGAAATCAGAAACGACCTCACCGATGTATCCAGCGAAAGCGCAATCAAATTGTTCGCTGTAAACCTGCACAATCTTCTGATGCAGTCTCCTCTTAAAGGTAAAACCGTTCTCGGTTATGACCCCGGATACAGAACGGGATGCAAGCTGGCAGTTGTAAACAAGACAGGTGCCGTTGCCGATACAGCCGTAATATATCCTACAAAGCCGCACGAGAGAATAGCCGAATCCAAGCAGACTGTCATGAAACTCATAAAGAAATATGCTGTCGATGTGGTTGCAATCGGAAACGGAACAGCCTCAGGTGAAAGCGAGATGTTTATTGCAGACACTCTGCGTGAAATGGGAGGAAACACAAAATACACGATAGTATCCGAAGCGGGTGCATCCGTTTATTCGGCATCGGAACTGGGGGCCGAGGAGTTTCCTGATTTCGATGTCACCGAAAGAAGTGCGGTTTCAATAGCCAGAAGACTTCAGGATCCTCTTGCGGAACTTGTGAAAATCGATCCTAAATCCATAGGCGTGGGGCAATATCAGCATGATATGAAACCCGCGCGCCTCGACGAGGCTCTCACAGGGGTAGTTGAAGACTGCGTAAACTCCGTAGGTGTGGATGTGAATACCGCCTCGTATTCCCTGCTTTCCTACATTGCGGGAATAAACACAGCATCTGCCAAAAACATCGTAAAATATCGCGAAAAGAACGGAGAATTCAGAACAAGGGAAGAAATACTCAAAGTTCCCAGATTCGGTGCAAAAGCCTTTGAACAGGCAGCCGGATTCCTCAGAATCCCCGGCGGAGATGAAATATTTGACAACACGGGAGTACATCCCGAGTCATATGAGATTGTCACTAAGCTGCTTGAAAAATTCGGAAAAACCAAGGAAGATGTCAAGGGCGGTCTTTCACTCAGAAAAGAAATACAGTCATACGGTCTCGAAAAAATAGCCGGTGAACTCGGAGTAGGCGAAATGACGCTCAATGACATTATCGGAGAGCTTGAAAAACCCGGACGCGACATCAGAGACACTCTCCCGCCGCCCGTACTCAGAGACAAGGTACTCTCATTCGAAGATCTTACGGAAGGCATGGTGCTTACGGGTACGGTAAGAAACGTAATAGATTTCGGTGCCTTTGTGGACATCGGAGTGCATCAGGACGGACTGGTGCACATAAGCGAAATATCCGACAAGTATATTAAACATCCTTCTGAAGTACTCTCAATAGGAGATGTTGTGCAAGTCAAGATAAAATCGCTCGATGAAAAAAGAAAAAGAATCGGATTGACCATGAGATTCTAATTATATTAAAGTTTTTGTATCTGCGCTTCTTGGAACATACAACACTGCATTGAGCACCATTGTGCATCATGCACAATTACCATGTATCATTTTCGGCAAAAAAGACCCTTCAATTTTCAAAATAATTTTGATATAATACAGGGCAGAAAAACTAAAAAATAACACATTTGTGTTTCCTAAGGAGGAACATTATTATATGGCAAGCCTTTCCCTAAGACACATCTATAAGAAATACCCGGGCGGCGTTACAGCCGTAAGTGACTTCTGTCTGGACATCAAAGACAAGGAATTCCTTATTCTTGTCGGTCCTTCCGGATGCGGAAAAACAACGACCCTCCGTATGATAGCCGGTCTTGAAGAAATCACAGAAGGCGAACTCTTCATCGGAGACAGACTCGTCAATGATGTAGCGCCAAAGGACAGAGATATTGCAATGGTTTTCCAGAACTATGCTCTTTATCCTCATATGTCCGTGTTCGACAACATGGCGTTCGGACTCAAGCTCCGCAAAACCCCGAAGGAAGAGATCAAGCGCAGAGTTGAAGAAGCAGCTCGTATTCTTGACATAACACACCTTCTTGACAGAAAGCCGAAGGCTCTGTCAGGCGGTCAGAAACAGCGTGTTGCTCTCGGTCGTGCAATCGTTCGTAATCCTAAGGTATTCCTTCTCGACGAACCTCTTTCAAACCTCGACGCAAAGCTCAGAGCTGCCATGAGAACAGAGCTTACCAAGATTCACCAGAGAGTCGGTACAACATTCGTATACGTTACACACGACCAGGTGGAAGCCATGACAATGGCTACCCGTATAGTGGTAATGAAGGACGGTCTTATTCAGCAGGTTGATACTCCTCAGAATCTCTATGACAACCCGGTAAACCTTTTCGTAGCAGGATTTATCGGAACACCTCAGATGAACTTCATCAATGCTCAGATAGAAAAGAAGGATGGAGGATTGTATATCGTATTCGGTTCCAACTCGCTTAAGCTTCCCGAAGAAAAAGCAAAGAACGAGGATCTTCAGGAGTACATCGGCAAGGAAGTCATCGTAGGCGTACGTCCCGAGGCTATCCATGATGACCAGGCTTCCCTCAGAGCAATGCCCGATTCGATAATAGAAACAGATGTCGAAGTAACAGAGCTTATGGGTGCTGAGATTTACCTTTACCTTGTTGCCGAAGAAACAAACCTCACTGCAAGAGTATCCGCAAGATCCACCGCAAGATCCGGTGATATCATCAATGTTGCAATAGATATGGAAAGAGTTCATATCTTTGACAAGGATACTGAACGCTGCATAGTTCATTAAGTCGTATCACGCAAAAAAGCTGCGAAACACAACTGTTCAGATCGAAGTGTGTTTCGTTTGACAAATCGACTCAAATATAAAGGACTGACGAAGCCTCG
>CACXBN010000358.1 GCA_902765885.1 uncultured Ruminococcus sp.
CGGACGGCTTTGACAAGTCCTGCCGAAAGACCGGAAAAATTCTAAGTGTAAAAAATGGCATCTCTGACCGGCTGCTGAAGCCGTTCGGGGATGCCTGCTTTTTATTGCTGCTTTTTTATGGATCGGACGATGATTGTGGTTACCGGTCCATTCTGCCGGTCGTTATGAGCCAGTTCAGAAGCTCTATCGGCCTGTTAGTGTGAATTTCCATCACAGCGCGGGCTCCTTCTTCATCGCCCGCCTCCATAAGCTCAACGAGTTTCTTGTGCTCTGAACGGCCGATTTCGACATCGGAGATGCCCATACCGGCGATCTGGTACACCTGCCTAGTGACGTCAAGGCAGTGCTCTGACGCAAACACCTTTTCGAGCTCCGCATTGCCCGTCATGTGTATGATCATTGAATGAAAGGCGTTCTCGATCTCGAATGCCCTGACGTAATCGTTGACATCGATCTGGTAGAGTTCGGCGCTGACTTCTGTAAGCTTTTTCGCGGCCTGTCTGTCGAATTGCATGGTTCTGATGACGGGGCCGATCGAATAGAGTTCGATCATCCTCCTGATGACAAGTATGTCATGGAGCTCACGGACGGAGAATTTCTTGACGAATACTCCCTGCTGGGGGACAGCTGTCGCAATCCCTTCAGCCGCGAGCCTGTTTACTGCAACTATTACAGGTGTACGGCTGACGCCAAAATCCTCGGCGATCTCCTTTGTGACGAGTTTTTCACCGGGTTCATACATGCCGCCGGATATACGGCGTTTGAGCTCTTCGTAGACAGCTTCGCTCAGCGATGCGTTGTTTTCGGTTTCGATATTATTCGACATCCGGGTACCTCTTTCTTATTCGGGGATATCGGCATACTTGACGAATGAACAATTGTATTCAAAACTGTCCATCATTGTTGTTTTGGAAAAAGTCAGTCAATACAAAACTGCCTAAAATGTTTGCAGTACGCATGTAATTATATCTATTTGTGAATACAATTTCAAGTAAAAAGTTTTTGAGAATAAGGCATCTGCCGCAGACGGAATAAATTTAGATTGAGGCAACAAAAGAAGGGATGTATTTTGTTGTCTTTCACAAAAAAACATGTATACTTGCGCTTTTCTCATATACTCGCGCACAATTTATTGACATTAAACGCTGTATAAAGTATTCTTAAAGAAAGATGTATCGGAGAAAGTACAAAGAGCACTATGTCATATATTCCGGAAGAACTAAAAAACAGAATGGACAGTGCCAAAATCGTTTTGGTAACAGGGCACTACGGCAGCGGAAAGACCGAATTTGCGGTCAACCTGGCGCTTGCTTACGCGGATTCGGACAGAAAGATGGCTATTATTGACATCGATATCGTGAATCCGTATTTTCGTTCCAGAGAAAAGAAAAATCTTTTTGAGGAAAAAGGTATTAGGGTAATAACAAGCGCGCAGACGATACAAAACGCAGATATACCCGCTCTTCCCGGAGACATTTACGCGGCTTTTGACGATCCGGAGCTGTTTGCGATTTTCGATGTCGGCGGTGATCCGGTCGGGGCCAGAGTGCTCGGGAGATACAGCGACATGATCAAAAATGTCCCGCATGAACTCTTTGTTGTTGTGAACGCGAACAGACCGCAGACGGCAACGCCGGAGGCGGCAGTATCGTATATCAGAGCAATAGAAGCAGCGTGCAGGATCCAAGCTACGGGCATAATCGATAATACGCATCTATGCGGTGAAACAACGGAGGAAGAACTGGCAGAGGGTCGGGAACTTTCATCGAAAGTTTCTGAACTTACGGGGCTTCCGGTCGTGTGTCACACCGCTGTGCGGAGGCTCGTTTCCGGTGTGGATCCCGGAGATGTGTTTCCTATCGATATATATATGAAAAAGCCATGGGAGTAATTGTAATATTGTAGTATCAGAGGAGGTTCAATGCATGGAAGCGAAAGTAACGTTTAACGTTGATCGCTGCAAGGGATGCGGACTTTGTGTCGCTGTATGTCCCAAGAAGATCGTCGAACTCGATATGAACGCGACGAACCGCAAGGGATATCATCCCGCAGGAGTCACGGACATCACGCAGTGTATCGCGTGCGCGAGCTGCGCAAAGATCTGTCCGGATTCGATCATAACGGTCGAGAAGTTTTAGAAAGGGGACTGAAATGGCAAAGAAAGAGCTTTGGAAAGGTAATGAAGCGATGGCCGAAGCTGCCATCAAAGCCGGCTGCGACGCGTATTTCGGATACCCTATCACACCGCAGAGTGAGATTCCTGAATATATGTCAAAGCGTATGCCGGAAGTCGGCCGCGTTTTCCTTCAGACGGAATCTGAGGTCGCAACCATCAATATGCTTTATGGTGCAGGCGGGACAGGCAAGAGAGTAATGTCATCATCTTCTTCTCTTGGCGTTTCGCTCATGCAGGAAGGTATCTCTTATCTGGTAGGCGCTGAAGTACCGTGCGTTCTCATGAACTGCATGAGAGGCGGCCCGGGACTTGGAACTATCCAGCCCGGACAGGCGGACTATTATCAGATGGTAAAGGGCGGCGCGAGCGGAGACCACCCGTGTGTTGTACTTGCTCCGGCAAACATGCAGGAAGCAGTAGATTTTATCCAGGAAGCATTCGATATTGCTGACCAGTACAGAAATCCGTGCTTCGTTCTCGTAGACGGACTTATCGGTCAGATGATGGAGCCCATCGAATGGAGAGAGGTTCCCAAGCGCGAGCTTCCGTCGAAAGAAGAATGGGCTGCCTGCGGACGTCACGGCGCGGAAAAGC
>CACXBN010000359.1 GCA_902765885.1 uncultured Ruminococcus sp.
ATTGCCAAACGGTTTCTACATTTCAACTCCAGTAGGACATTATAATCCTGACTGGGCTATTGCATTCTATGAGGGAACAGTTAAGCATATTTATTTTGTTGCAGAAACTAAGGGGTCTATGGAATCTATGCAACTGAGGCAAATAGAACGTTCCAAAATCCATTGCGCAAAAGAGCATTTCAAAGCTATTTCAAGCGATCATGTTATTTACGATGTTGTTGATAACTACAAATCTTTATTGGAAAAAGTTATGAAATGAGTAAAAGTAGAGTGTTATAGATTCCGGTATGACCACACAAAATGCAAAAGAAATAGCCGAAACCATTACGTCGCTACCCATCACATATCTCATAACCCATTCCGACCGTGACCATACCTGCGGCAGTGCCGGATTTGATACTGTACTCATGCATCCTCTCGAGGAGGCTCACTTCAGACTTATCGGCAGAGAAGAAAAGGCCCGATATGTGAATGAAGGCGATATTATAGATCTCGGTGACAGAAAGCTTGAGATCATACACATTCCCGGACATACTCCCGGCAGTATTGCCGTGCTCGACAGAGAAGCTCGTTTTCTCATCTCCGGGGACCCTATTCAGGAAAAAGGAAGAATATTCATGTTCGGAGAACACAGAAACATGGAAAATTACATAAAAAGCCTTGAGCACCTGAAAAAGTGGGAGGGATCTTTCGATGAAATCTGGCCATCACATGCAAATATACCGATAGCCCCTGAATACATAGACAAGCTTCATGCAGGAGCGCTATCTGTTGTTTCCGGCAAAGTTAAGGGCAGGGAAGAAGAGCTGCATGGACATAAAATAGTAGTATATAATCTCGGATTTTCTACACTTCTGTGTGATAAAAGATATGAGGCTGAATTATGAGAAAAAAGATATACTGGATCCGCAAGACCCACCTGTTTTCAAGAGACGAATATATTTGTTCTTCCTGCGGTCACAGGGAATACAAACCGCTCGAAGTGTGCCCGAAATGCGGAGCTGAGCCGGAAGGTGTGAAGTATAAGGCGACATGGGTAGACGAGGCTGAGTTTTTCGATATCATGAATGAATGATATTCAACTAAATAAAATAATCAGGAGTACGGTCCGTGGACCGGTATCCTGACTCTGAAAAAGGAATTCAAATAGCAATGATTTATTGTATGATATATAAATCAAAGTCGATATTTGAATTCCTATTGTTTTTTTCTCGTTTTCAAAATAAAATATAATTGTTCCGTTCATTATATGTGCTCTTTTGAAGAATGCACTTACCGACGATATAGATAACCGTGATATTATCTTGAAAATTCGTATTACTTTGAGACTTAAGAATAGCTTATTCTTCCATGCTTTAATCTGACTGACATATAATGATTTTGACGGAAAATTACGTGAGAGGAGCAGAAAGGAGTACTTGCCAAATTGGAATTGTTTACGGCTATATTCTGCACGCCTGAACCGATAGAGTTTCATGAACTGGATATGGACTATGATGCCGTGCTCGAGGCTGTGCTTTCGGGCGAGATCCATGTGCACAGCTATAATCCTTATCGATATTCTGATAATGATGCTGTCGGCAGAATAATAAGAGAAAATGCTTGCGGTATAATCAAGGAATGCCTTGACAACTGGACTGCAGAAATACCGATCTGGAGAGGACGGGAAAAATCGGAACAGGTAATAGCATCATGCTTTGACAAAAAGCTGTCAGAAATCGGAATAATGGCGGAAACCCGTATTTTAAGTTTTTCCCTGACACAGGATTCTCTTGATCTGTATAATACCATTATTAAAGAGTTTCATACCGATGAAAGATCAGCTTACGAGCGCGCATGGGATCATCTTGACTTTGAGCAGCATGCCATAACCACCGGAGGGGCAGCCGTGAATGGTATGATCGGAACATTGATGATGAATGACTATAACAAGTCAACAAGCGACGGTACAGTGCCGCCGTCTCAAATGTCAAGGGAAACGGATGTTGAAACAGATCTGGCCGGAGAATCATCCCGTGATGACAGGAAAGACAAATACTGCAGACAGTGCGGGGCAAAACGCACGGGAAACGGCAAATTCTGCACTCACTGCGGTGCGATGTTCGACAGGTAAAAACTGTTTAAGAAAAGGATCATCAGCGCCATGCTCCTTTGCGACAAGAGTTGCTGCAGTTTCTGCTCTACGGAAGTGTCCGGCACTTCCGAGATTAAAGAGAAGAACCCAGGCGCCGACTGAGATGCGATATGTCCAAAA
This sequence comes from uncultured Ruminococcus sp., assembly GCA_902765885.1. Lineage (GTDB taxonomy): Bacteria > Bacillota > Clostridia > Oscillospirales > CAG-272 > UMGS1696. Next base: position 2,255 of record CACXBN010000359.1, read on the forward strand.
TGCGGAGTTGATTCAGTAATATGAGAGATAAGGATACCCGCTCACAAAAGAATTTCTTGTGAAGACGCATGAGTACCGGTTTCGGGAATTTTCATATTATTGTCTTACAGCATGTCCGCGCAGTAAAAATATATAAGAGAATATTGAATGTCAGACCTAAATAAAGAGGAGACAGCATGGAGAATATCACGGTAAAATTCGGCACGCTCACGCCGTTAAGATTCAGAGAATATGACAAAGCCATACCGGGAGTCGATCTTGAGCTTGAGATAAGGATCGCGGGCCATTCCGATGTGTCCGGCTGCGACAGCGCCATATACGGCAGTGACGAGGAAATCAAATTAAATGCAAGAGAGACTGCACTCTCCTCACTGAAAGAAAGCATAAATACCTGGCCGGAAGGGGAGTCATTCTTTAAGAATACGACAAAAGCGGTGCTTGAAGAAAATATTGACAGAAGTCTGGCCGAACACGGGATCGAGGCGAAAACTGTGATCACTTCTTTCGTGCTTTCCCCGGAATCCGAGGAAGAATACCGGGCCGCTGTGGAAGAAGCGGCAAAAGAGACGATGAGTGCGGATGCCATGAAAAAATATGCGGAAGTTTCATACAGGAATGAAGGACAGCCCGCAGG
>CACXBN010000360.1 GCA_902765885.1 uncultured Ruminococcus sp.
GAATGCATTGTTTTATTTCTTCAGTGATAGTGAACCGTTGGAGAAACTATTAGAGTTAGATGATCGCACCGTAACGAATATTGTTGATTGCCAAGTCGATGCAATAACCAAGTTAGAGGATTTCCTCAATGAGCATTTGTTTGGTAATTTGAAATTCAAAACAAGGTTGATCCAAGAACTAAAAAGGTTCCGCCTCTTTAATAAACTTGGAGAACGGAAAGTGTTTTCTGCATTTGTATGCGGACCGAGCGGAATTGGGAAAACTTTGACAGCAAAGATATTGCACGATTTTCTTGCGCCGAATGAAAGATACATCAAGATCAATCTTGGAAATTACAGTGATCATAATGCGTTAAGCAGTCTAATAGGAAGTCCGCGCGGATATGTTGGAAGTAGTAAAGGGGAACTGTCAAGCAAGATTGCAGAGAGCAAGTCCACTGTTATACTGATTGACGAATTTGAAAAAGCAAGTCAGGAGGTGCATAATTTCTTTCTCGAGTTGCTTGCAGATGGTAAGTTCACAGATTCTCAGGGTAGAGAATACGACTTGAATAAGTACATCATCTTTTTTACTTCTAATATTGATGAAAACGAATTCAACAGAAAGGTTCCTCCTGAGCTGCGATCGCGCTTTGACTTGGTTTATAAAATGGTTCTGCTGTCAAAAGAGAAAAAAACAGCATATATTCGGTACAAAACCGACTATTATGTAGTCCGAGCCAAAGAGATGATGGGTATTACTCTTAAGTCGGACAGTATTATTGCCAATATGGGAAGCAAAGTGATTAGCTTAGATAATATCAGATTCATTACAAGAGAGATTGAGCAGTTTATTGCAACTGCCGTAGAAGAAAAACAATAATTCCCCACCTCCGAGGGTGCCAGACCTCGGCGGACAAAGGAGGAATCACCATGGCAGAAAAGGATTTGCTCGAAAACCCGTTCCGGGACGAGATTTATAACTATTTCCTTGCCCACGGCTATGCGGCCGGGCAGAAGGCAGATTATGACTATAAGCACGCCCTGGACATCGGAAAGCTGTTCGCCTTTCTGGAAGCCACCCAGGCGGAGGAGCTGACCAAGTTCAAGGAGACCTACGGTGCCCGCTATCGGGAGCGGTATGTGGAGCTGCTTTGCCAAAAAATCGAAAACCGCGGCTTGCTGTCCGCCCTGAACGAATGGGTAGAGGATTATGCCAGCGGGACCAAGTTCAGCCTTGCCTTTTTCAAGTCAGGGCTGAATGCCATGTCTGAAGGGCTTGAGCTTTATGAGAAAAACGTGTTCTCGATCCGGAAGGAGTTCAGCTTTGAGGACAAACCGGAGCCCTATCGGGTGGACCTGGCGCTGTTCCTGAACGGCATCCCCATCGTCATGATTGAGCTGAAAAAGCAGACTGCAGGGCAGAAGGCGGGTTTTGAAGGAACGAAGCAATTCAAAACCACGAGAAATCCGGATGAATTGATTTTCTCGTTCAACAAGCGCACCCTGGTCTATTTCGCCATGGATGAAATGGTCGCCTTTCTCACCACCCGGCTGGATCGGAAGGAAACGAAGTTCCTGCCCTTCAACCGCGGCACCGAGGACGAAGGCGCGGGGAATCCGGTCGAGCCCGGCAAGCACAGCACGTACTATGTCTGGGAAGAGATTCTTCAGCGGGATATGCTCCTGCGGATCATCCGGGAATTCCTGTTCATTGACGACGAAGGCAAGATGATCTTCCCGCGCTTCCATCAACTCCGAGCAGTCCTCAACTGCGAAAAAGACGTGCAGGAAAAAGGCGTCGGCGGGCGTTATCTGATTTGGCACAGCGCCGGCAGCGGAAAGACGAAAACCATCGCATGGCTGGCCAAGCGCCTGATCAATCTTGAACAATACAACACTGTGATCGTCATCAGCGACCGGACGGTCATCGACGGTCAGCTTGGCACAGAGTTGATGAATGTGGACGGCAAAAAGGGCGTGGCGCAGCACATCGACAAAACATCCCGCGAGCTGTTGACAAAGCTGAATGACGGCGGGTACATCATCGTAACGACCCTGCAGAAGTTCCGCCCGATTCTGAATGAGATCAAGCAGCACGAGGACCGCAATTACGCCATCATCATTGACGAGGCTCACTCCTCCACCGCGGGAAAATCCATGTCCAAGGCGTCCGAGACGCTGACAGGGAAATCCCTGAAGGAATCCGTTGAACTGGACAACGTATACGAGGAGCTGGAGGACGGGCAGAATCAGCTGCTCAAGGAAAGCGCTGCGATCAAGAACACAAAGAACGTCAGCTATTTCGCTTTCACCGCCACGCCCAAAAAGGAAACCATGGAGCTTTTCGGGACGCGGAAGGAGTTCGGAAAGACTTACTTTGACAAATACTCCATGCGACAGGCGATCGAAGAGCAGTTCATCCTGAATCCGCTGCTCTGCTATTCCTCCTATCTGGATTCCTACCGCATCGAGAAGAAAAAGGACGACGATACGGAGTACGACAGCGCAAGGGCGCAGGCTGCAATTTTGAATTATGTGACGAGCTCGGATGAGGTGATCCGGACCAAGACCGAGATCATGATGAATGACTTCATCGGAAGGCGCCTGAGCTGGCTTGCAGGAAGAGCCAAGGCCATGATCATCACGCCGTCGCGCAAGCATGCCGTCTGCTATAAGATCGCCGTCGATGAATACCTGAAAAAGCACGGATGCGGCTTCCGATCCTGCGTCGCTTTCACGGGGACCATCGAACTTGACGGCGAAAAGTTCACCGAAGAGGTCATGAATCGGGACTTTATCGAAAACGGCGTTCCCTATGATATCAAGTCGATTATTCACAAGAACGACGACTGCCGCGTGATCATTGTTGCGGACAAGCTGCAGACCGGCTTCGACGAGGACGCGCTTTGCGTCATGTATATCGACAAAAAGCTCGGCAGCGCCGTGAAAGCCGTGCAGACCATTTCCCGGCTGAATCGTCCGGCAAAAAACAAACGTACCTTTGTGTTGGACTTCGTGAACCCGCCGGAAGAAATCAGGACGTACTTTACGCAGTATTACGGCGGTGAGCTCTATCTCCCGACAGAAAACGAGACTGACCCGAACGTCCTCTTTGCAAAGCGCGATAAGATCCTGGACTATTGTGTTATCACTTTGCTGGATGCACAAAAGATCTACGATCTGATTACTTCGGAGGAACGCAACAGCGGTGAACTGACCTCCATTCTTGCTTCCGTCTCCCGCAGCTATAAAGCACTGGCTTCCGAACGGCAGCAGACGTTCCTGCTGGAGCTGAAGAAGTTTGGAAAGCTGTACTATTACATTTCCGCAGTATATAACACATGGAATCAGGAGATGGAGCATTTAGCTGTTGTATTCCAAGTGCTTTACAATGTCCTTTATGAAAGAATTGAAACGCCCCTGATCGAGGCGTCGGAGCTTGTGGAGTTGGTGGAGTTTTCCACAAAATCAGCGCAGGAAGAATTCGCCATTATCCTGCATCCGGAGGATCAGGCCTTTGACAGCATCTCCACGGATATTGCCGCAGCAGACCGCACCTTGTCCCTCATTGACGAAATCATAGAAAAGTTCAATCTGCGTTATGCAAATGCAGATGCAGAAATCAACGACATGATTACCGCGTTGAGCGCAGATGCCGATTTACAGTCCAATGTCAGAAACAGCACGCCCAGCGCATATGAAGCCGCTGTGGACGAGCGGTTGGATGCCAGAATCATGGACGGCGCTTTTGACGGGACGATGAACGGAGACATGGAAAAGGCGGAGTTCTATACGGAGTTGAGCGAAAACAAGCCGGCAAAACTCCAGATTCGGAATACTATTATCCGCAAGATCAAAGATTATCTGCTTGCCGGCTGATGGCTCTTAATAGTATAGGGACAATCAATGGGAAAGATCGGGATTCCATTGACTGTATCTGGAAAGCAGTAGCGACAGATATAATAAAGGGTACGACATGACCGAATCTGATTGAAAAGAAGAATCCAAAAAAAGGGATGCTCGGCGAATCCATTGGATAGCCGGGCATCGTTTTCGTTACACCAGTCTCTGCACCAAATGCAGCTAAAGATGCAAGCTGTTTGTACTGAAACTATAGTACTCATGCACCAGACTGCGGTAGCCAAGCCGCTTTAAGTATTCATAGCTGACATTATAACGCGACTTTGTCCGGCTGCCGCTGATTAAAAACCTCATACAATCCTGACAATAAAGGTCTATCGCATAAATAAAAGCAGCTTTAACTTCGGATAATCCATGAGATAGGAACAATGAATGCCGCCAAAAATGCCGCCTGTCCCGGAAATGGACAGACGGCATTTCACTATCATCCTGCGCAGAGTGTCCATATGGGCGCCCTGCTATTTTGTTTTACGCCGCTCGTTGAAGACGTA